>JAYVDU010000285.1:0-13937 GCA_043749245.1 Bacteroidota bacterium
GAGCTAGTTTCTAAAGAGCGGCGACTACTTGTGGTTGCCCTCTTTTATTTTCTTCATAGTGTTTTTGATATACGGATTTGTTTTTGTGTAAAATATAAATGAGTTCTAATAGACACAGAGGAAACATAGTTTATCACTGTTGCTCTATTTAGTTGACTAAAGTCCACGAAGTTATTGAGATACATTTAGCAACCCCTTAAGTCTGGGGCTATGATGTCGAGTAAAACAAGGGCTTTAGCCATGATAATCAGTTTTTAACCCCACTAATGATAGTTTATAAATAAGCATTCTATGTGAACTATATGCCTATTTGGTTTTGACTATTTTTTATTATAATCGGAATTACAGCATCAAACTAAAGTATATAGGTTATTTAAACAAAAAATCCCAACCATTTCTGATTGGGATTTTTTAATTTGATTATTGTTTTGATTAGTTTACTAATGCTTTAAAATCAGCATTTTCACGTAATTTAATAAATTCAGCATCATCTTTAGCAGCTGCTTTTAAAGTACCATCTTTATCGATAGCCGCTTTTAAATTACTGATAACGTTTGCAGTATTAGCGCTACGAGCAGCAGAAACTGCTTTTAAATAAGATGCCATAGCGATATCTTTATCATTACTATCATTTAAAGTAGATTCAACAGCACCACCGTTTCCGTTTAATAATTCAGATAAAGCTTTGTTAAATCCTTTGTATGAACCAAAGTTAGAAACTGCATCAGCGTATTTACCATCACGTACATTTATAATACCTTTGTTGTAGTTAACTTCTGTACCAGCACCATTTGCTTTGTCATAGTATTCCATTGCCTTAACACGGTTACCAGTTTTAGCGGCAGCAATACCTAATTGATTCATTACAATTGGATTTCCATTAGCTGTTTTTTCTGCACGCGTAAAGGCATCAGAAGCTTCAGTTACTTTATTTTGAGCTAATAAAGCTACACCATAGTTATTAGATGCTCTCCAATCGTTAGGATATTTCTTTTCAGCTGCTTGATAAATTTGAGCTTTTGTATTGATATCGTTAGTTAAAGTAGCACCATATAACATTTCTTCGATAGATAAACTATCAGGAGATGTTGTTGCTAATTTAGAAATCATTTCGTCATTACGAGATTTTTTATCAACGTTTACAGTTAATACAGAACGACGTAATTTTGGTAAAATTTTCTCTGCAACTTCAGTATATGTTTTAGATAAATTTTTGATTTCTTTTTCACGTTGATCACCGTCTTTGTACATTGTTAAAACGCGTAAGATTAAATCTTTATCAGCAATAGTAGATGCTTGCATTAAGGTTTGGAAACCATCCCAATCTTCAGCTGTAGTTACTACTTTGTAATGACTTTCATCTTTACCGAATACTTGATCTTTATTTTTATTCTTTTTAAATTCACCCATTAATGCTTTAGAACCAGATTTAGCACGGTCTTTAGCTAAGTTTTCATTTAAAGATAATTCTCCATCAGGCGAAGCATAAGAAGAAACGCTGATATCTTTAAATTCATACCATGGACTATTAATATTAGTAGTAATAAATGATTGAACGTTTTTCATTTCATCGCTTTTTAATTCCGAAGAGCGAACGTCTGATTTATTAATTAAATAATAGATATTAGCAACTTGATTAGCTGGCTGAGTTTTTACAAACGCATCTTTTGCATAAATTCCTTTTTCGTCGTTACGCACTAATAAAGGAGTAATGATTGTACCATCAGCTAATTTTACTGGAGTAAAATCTTTTGTTTTTTTCTTAACAGAACCCTGAGCTCTCAACTCAACTGTAGCTACTTTCATAGCTGGTTCGTAAGCAAATTTTTCAGAAGTGTAGCTGAAAGACCCACCTTTATCATAGCTGATTTTTTGACCGCTACCTGTAGCTTTGTCTCCAACTAAAATAATTGGCTTCATTGCTTTTTCGCCACCGTTATACTTAACTACTGGAGTAACTGTTACAGTTGCTTTTTTAGCAAATAACTTAGCTGGATATTTTCCAGAAACACTAAATACAACGCTATCACCATGCATTTCTAATGGATTTGGTTTTACATCGTAAGTAATTTGGTTTTGTTTTTTTACCATTTTGCCTAAGCCGTTGCAACCAGCTAATAAAGCTGTAGCTCCAACAGCAATACTTAAGTTTCGTAAAGTTTTAGTAGTCATCGTTTTTGTATAAATTATGAGGGTTTTATTTTTTTTAACAAAAGTATCAAATAATTAGTTATTGCCTAATTATTTTAACTATAAAAAATAAATAATCCCACTTACAATATCATGTAAATGGGATTATTTAAAGATTGAATCTGTAATTATTTTGTAATTGCATTAACTCGTTTAGCCAATTTTGACTTCAAGTTAGATGCTTTGTTTTTATGAATAACGTTTTTCTTAGCTAATTTATCTAACATAGCTACTACTTTAGGTAATAAAACTGATGCTTCTTTCTTAGATTCAGTATCGCGTAATTTTCTTACTGCGTTACGAGTTGTTTTTGCATAATAACGATTTTGTAAGCGTTTAGCGTTATTTGCTCTGATTCTTTTTATTGCCGACTTATGATTTGCCATTCTATTTAGGTATTAATCTGTTTTTAATTTGGATTGCAAATATACACCTTTTATTTGATTTACAAATGTTCATAACAAATATTTAATAAATAAAGTGTAAAAAGGTATTTTTGCAAAACTTTTATGAAGCCATTTTTTAACTATATTATTGTTTTAGTGTTTTTATCACTATCTCAATTTGCGCAACAAACTACCGAGGTGGTTAAAAATTTGGTTCCAAATGGTAGCTTCGAAAATTATCGTAAGAAATCGGGGAGTATTAAGCAGGCAATTCCATGGCAGCAAATTGCGAGTGTTGATTATTATCAACAGCCTTTAAGTAACGATACATCTAAACAGCGAGGCGCAAGAACAGGAGATTGTTATGCGGGATTAAGATTTCAAAAAAAATATAAAGAGTTTGTACAGGTAAAATTAGCTGATGCTTTACATCGTGGCACAAACTACCAATTTGAAATGTACATTCGGTTAGCATTTTGGAGTAATGCCAGTTTAAAATCGATAGGCGCTCTGTTTACCAAGGCAGGTTATAAGAGCCAGGGCGACGTTGTAAAGAGTTTGGTTGTAGATACGGTTTGCAAAAAAGGTGGGTTTATTAATGGTTACCAATGGTTTAAAGTTTCTGGAAAATATATAGCAGACGGAGGAGAAAAATATTTGACTATCGGCAATTTTTCGCCAAAAGTAAAATCAGACTTTGTACGAATGAATAAATTTAAGTTAGGTTTTAAAGAAGCCTATTATTTTATAGATGATATATCCCTCATAAAGGCAAAAGAAACGGTAGAGAAGGTAAAAGTAGAAATTGTAGGATCGTTTAATATAAATGATGATAATGATTCAGTTTTAGTGGTTAAAAATAATATTAAAGTAGGGGAGAAAGTAACTTTGAAAAACATATTCTTCGAAAACGGGCGCTATTACATCCTTCCAGAGTCTTTTCCTGAATTAAATAAATTAGCACAATATCTAATTAGAAATCCAACAATGGAAGTTCAAATTAATGGTCATTCAGATAACTCGGGCTCTAAAAATAAAAACCAACGTTTGTCGGAACAACGTGCGCGTGAGGTATTTGAATACCTGATTAAAAAAGGAGTTCAAAATAAATTATATTTCAAAGGATTTGGAAGTTCTATGCCAATCGCGTCTAATGAAACAGACGATGGAATGGCAAAAAACAGACGCGTAGAATTTGAAATTATTAAGGCTAATTAAAAACTGGCAATTTGATAATGGATCAATTTGGCAACTAAAACATAAATAACAAACCATTAACTTTACATCTTTACTATTCAATAATTCTCTATCTCTCCAAATCACTCATTAATTATGAAAGTTTACTTAGATAATGCCGCTACCACACGCTTAGATGAACAAGTACTTGAAGCGATGTTGCCTTTTATGCGAGACGATTATGGGAATCCGTCATCAATACATGCCTTTGGACGAAAAACCCGTTCAGCTATTGAGGTAGCTCGCAAAACGGTTTCAAAATTATTAAATGTGAGTCCTGCTGAAATATTTTTTACTTCCGGAGGAACAGAAGCGGATAATATGGCCATTAATCAAAGCATTAATTGCTTTGGTATTAAACACGCCATTACCAGTAAAATAGAGCATCACGCTGTAGAAACGACTTTACAAGTTTTAGAAAAAGAAGGGAAAATAAAGTTAAGTTGGGTTAATGTTGATGGAAAAGGAAATGTTGATTTAAACCATCTGGAAGAGCTTTTAAAAACCAACGAACGTTCATTTGTATCGTTAATGCACGCTAATAACGAAATAGGCACTTTATTACCTTTAGAAATAGTTGGTGAAATATGTGCGAAATACGATGCTATATTTCATAGTGATACCGTTCAAACGATGGGGCATTATCCGATGGATTTACAAAAAATAAAAGTACATTTTGTGACTTGTGCCGCCCATAAATTTCACGGACCAAAAGGCGTTGGATTTTTATATGTGAACTATGCTATTAAAATTTCGCCAATGATTTATGGTGGGGCGCAAGAGCGGAATATGCGTGGGGGTACTGAAAATACTCAGGGAATCATTGGTTTAGCAAAAGCATTAGAAATTTGTAATAACGAAATGGATGAACATATTACGCATATTAAAGGATTAAAAAATTACATGAAAGCTCAATTAGAGCAAGTAATTCCGGGCATTGAATTTAATGGTGAAACAGGAGATAACAGTTTGTATACTGTTCTCAATTGTAGATTTCCGGCACACGCAGATGCAGAAATGATGTTATTTAATTTAGATATAGCAGGCGTTGCAGCAAGTGGCGGAAGCGCATGTAGTAGTGGCAGTAATCAAGGGTCGCATGTGTTAAGAGGCATTGGTGTTGATACTTCTAGAGCATCTGTCCGTTTTTCGTTTTGCAAATACACAACCAAAGAAGAAATTGATTATACGATTGATAAAATTAAGGGAATGTTTAAATAGAAATAGTTCTTAACACTTAAAAAGTAAACATTACATTTACAGTTACTTAAATACTATCACTTGGACAAAGAAAAAATAATTATAGACTCTCATTTAAACTCCTTTTTTTCGATAAAGGATGTTATTAAGTATAAGAGTTTATTAGCAAATTTAGCTAAACGCGATTTCTTAGTTCGTTATAAACAAGCGTCAATTGGTATTTTGTGGGCATTGATTAAGCCGCTCATTAATATTATTATTTTTGGATACATTGCCAGTAAAATTTCAACGGGGCACATGAATGCGTTGAGTTTTTTAAATGTAGCTGTAGGAATGCTTGTATGGCAATTGTTTTCGAGCGTATTTGGTCAAGTTAGCGGTTCAATTGTTGAAAATGCTAATTTATTTGCTAAAGTTTATTTTCCGAAAATAGTAATACCAATTAGTAGTATTTTGGTGTGCTTAATAGATTTTTTAATATCATGTATTATTCTTATTGCAATGTTCATCATCGCTGATCAAACAATTCATTGGCAAATACTGTTGGCACCATTATTTATCGTTTTAGCAGTTATTAATGGTTTTGGTATCGGTTTGTTTTTTGCTACATTATTTGTGAAATATCGTGATGTAAGGTTTGTAATTCCAGTAATTATTCAGTTTGGAATGTATGCAAGTCCTGTCATATTTTCTACTTCTTTTTATTTAGAAAGATTACCTGTATCCTTACATTGGCTGTACTGTTTAAACCCTATGGTTGGCGCTATTGATGGGTTTAAGTATTGTTTACTTGGAGGCGATGCTATTTATAATATGACATATTTTATACTTTCAATTGGTGTTTCATTTTTATTTTTATTTATAGGGATAAGGTATTTTTACAAATTTGAACGCAACTTTGTTGACTATATTTAAACGATGAGTAACAATACCATTATAAAAGTTGAAGGATTAAGTAAAAAATACATACTTAATAAATTGGCTGCGGAAAAAAGCGACTTGTTAGTAAAAAATGTACTTTCAAGTTTACGAGGCCTTTCACAAAAAAAACAAACGGAAGAATTTTATGCACTTAAAGATGTTTCTTTTGAAATAAAACAAGGTGATAGAGTTGGTATCATTGGTAGAAATGGTGCTGGAAAATCAACTTTGCTCAAAATTTTATCTCGTATAACTCCGCCTACTTCTGGCAGAATTGAATATACAGGTAGAATGGCTAGTTTACTGGAAGTAGGAACTGGATTTCATCCTGATTTGTCTGGCCGAGAAAATATTTATTTAAATGGTTCTATTTTAGGTATGCCTAAACATGAAATCGATAGAAAGTTTGATGAAATTGTTGCTTTTGCTGAAGTTGAGAAATTCTTAGATACCCCCGTAAAGCGTTATAGTAGTGGCATGTACGTGCGTTTGGCTTTTGCAGTTGCCGCACATTTAGATTCTGATATTTTAATTGTAGATGAAGTATTAGCCGTAGGCGATGCCGCTTTTCAAAAAAAATGCTTAGGTAAAATGGAGGATGCAAGTCAAAATTCCGGTAAAACAATTTTATTTGTAAGCCATAATATGGGGCAAATATCAACGCTTTGTAATAAAGGAATACTTTTGAATAAAGGCGTGGTAGAAAGAGAAGGCAATTTACAAGAAATCATTAGTCAGTACTTTGATAGTGGCTCTTCTGAGGAGGTTACGTCTTTTAAATATGATACATCGTCAGATAAAGAATATTACATTAAACAAATTCGCATCTTAAATAACAAAAAAGAAGAGTGTAAAAATTTTGCGCATAACGAAAGTATATCATTGGAAATTGAGGTTTATCAAAATACGAAGTTAAATGATGTTCTAATTGGGATTCATTTTTATGACATGTATGATAAACGTATTTTTACCTCTCAATTAGTTATATCTGATAAATTTGATGACGTTAATAAACACACCTTTCTTATAACGGTTCCACACTCTATATTAACACCTAACACCTATCATTTTTCGGTAGGAATACATATCCCTAATATTCAAGTGATTGATGAAAAGCAAAACGTGAGTTCGTTATATATTTATGACAATGGCTCTGAGTTTTTTAAGTATGTAAATGTAGATTATGGCGTTGTATTCGTAAATTGTGATTGGAAGGTATATTAATTTAATAATAAAAAAATAGCAAAAAAATGAACTGTAATATTTGTAATCATACGAGCGATCTATTTTTAACGTCAACAATATTTAAAGAAAAAACAAAAATTTCTTATTACAAATGTTCTAATTGTGGGTTTATTCAAACGGAAGAACCTTATTGGCTTGAAAAAGCATATTCTTCTGCGATTACAAAAAGTGATATTGGATTAATCACTAGAAACATTTATAATTCTAATGTACTTGAAAAACTTATTTTAAATTTATTTCCTAATAGTACTGTCTACCTTGATTATGCTGGAGGTTATGGCATGTTTGTGAGAATAATGAGAGATAAAGGGTTTGATTTTTATTGGCAAGATGATTACTGCGAAAATGTTTTTGTGACAGATTTTGTAGGAGACTTGACTAAAGAATATGATTTAATTACAGCTTATGAAGTTTTTGAACACTTGCCAGATCCAAATAAAACAATAGAAATGTTACTTAGTAAATGTAATATCTTATGTTTTTCAACTGATATGACTGATAATATAATTGACTTTGATAGTTGGTGGTATAGGGCTGAAGCATCAGGCCAGCATATTAGTTTTTATTCAAAAAAAACGTTGCAATTTTTAGCTAATAAATATAATGTGCATTATTATTCTTTTGAAAACAATACAATACATTTATTTACTAAGGATAAAATAAATGACGTAAGTTTAAAAAAGCTCTTAGCAACTTCTAACAAATCAATTTTAAACAGGATCTTAAATAAATTTAAGAAAAATATTGTGTGTAAAAGAGAATCTTTATTATTAAAAGATTACAATGAAATAATCAAAAAACAATTACTTTAGTTTAATAAAAAATAAAAATGAAATTATATTCTGAATATCATCATGCCTCAATTAGTATGTCGAAGGATAATAAATTTAAGCAAATTATAACTCAGATATTAAAAGAAGGTAACGTAAAGTCTATTTTAGAAAGTGGTACATTTAATGGGTTAGGATCTACATCTATGCTGAGTGAGATTGTTTTAAATAACAAAATAAAATTAAATTATTTTTATACAATAGAAGTAGAAAAAGCAATATACGAAGAAGCTGTTTTTAATTTAAAAAAATACTCATTTGTGAAGCCAATATGGGGTATGAGTTTATCTAAAAAAGATTGTTTAAATTTCATAGAACAAGACGAGGCTATTAATAATCATGAAAAATATCCTGAGATATTCATCGATTCCACAACCAATCCTAAAGATTTCTATAAAAAAGAAATTGAAGGGAACTTAACTCGAAATATTTCTGTTAAGAAAAATGTAATCGAAAAGCTAAGAACATATTTCAAAAATGATTTTGTTCAAAATTGCTTAAAAAAATATTTGCCATCAATTAAAAATGATAATCCTATTATATTATTAGATTCAGCTGGTGGTGTAGGTTTATTAGAATTTCAAACTGTAATGAATATTATGAAAAACAAATCTTTTTATCTGATATTAGATGACGTGCATCATTTGAAACATTTTAGAAGTTTAGAATTTGTAAGAAAAAATAATTCATTTCATATTTTAGCAGAAAATCTTGAACAGGGTTGGGTAGTGGCTAAATATCTTTAATATTAATTAATGTAATGTGCGAAATTTAGTCTAAAAACCAATAAATCAAATTTTAAAATCTTAGTTTTTCGATGTTTAATACGCCCATACTTTTTTTAATATTTAACAGGCCTGTTGAAACACAAATAGTGTTTAATAAAATTAAGGAGATTAAACCTAAGCAGTTATTTATTGCTTGTGATGGTGCAAGGAAAAATAATTATAATGATTTGATAAATTGTAAATTATCGAAAGACATTATAAAACAAATAGATTGGGATTGTGAAGTCAAAACGCTTTATAGAGAAGTGAATTTAGGTTGTGGTAAAGCAGTCTCAGAAGCAATAACATGGTTTTTTTCGGAGGTAGAACAAGGCATAGTTTTAGAAGATGATTGCGTTCCAAATAATTCTTTTTTTGCGTTTTGCGAAGAACTATTAGATAAACATAAACATAATGAAAAGGTGTTTCATATTGGAGGTTTAAATTTTCAAAATGGACAACAAAGAGGCGAAGGTTCCTATTATTATTCAGGAGTAGCACATATTTGGGGTTGGGCCACTTGGCGCAGAGCATGGGAAAAATATGATTTTGACTTAAAAGATTATAACCAATTTATTGAACAAGATAAATTAAATAATTATTTCAAAGATGATTTATTAAAAAAATATTGGTTAAGAAAATTTGACTTAGTACATACAAAAAAAATAGATACATGGGATTATCAATGGACATACTCTATTTTAAATAATAATGGAGTAGCCATTATCCCAAATAAAAGTTTAGTTACAAATATTGGTTTTGGTGAAAATGCCACACATACAACGGAAGTAGGAAAGTATAGTGATTTACAAACGACTGAATTATTATTCCCTTTAATTCATCCTCAAAAGATTGAGATAAATCATAAAGCCGATACTTATTTTTTTTATGAATATGATAAGTTTCAAATCCAATTAAAAAATGAAACTTCTATATTCTACAATTTCAAATTTTTTATTTCGTCGCATACTGAGAAACTATTGATAAAATATTATTTCAGTAAAAAAAATAAAGCTACAAATAATGTGCTACTTGTAAAGGCAGATTCAATAGGAGATTATTTATTGGCAAGAAATGTATTTAATTATTACATACAGCACCCATCTAATAAAAATTGTAATTTTTATTTATTAGTAAATATTAAATTAAAAAATTTCATAAATGATACTGATAAAAAATCATATCAAGACATTATTTATTTTGAAAATGGACAACTAAATAGGTTTATTTCTTTAATGAAATTTTACTTTCAGTTGAAAAAATATAAGTTTAAGACAGTTATTAATACAGTTTATTCTCGCACTAACCAGATTGATTTACTTATTACTAATGTCGGTTCTATTAATAAAATAGGGCATTTAGGGGATTGTACAAACCAGCTTAAGACCGAAAAAAATACAAATGATAAATTATATACTAGGTTAATTGATATTAGCGAAAAAGAAAATAATGCTAAGTACAAACATGAATTTTATAAGAATATATATTTTTTTGAAGAGATTTTAAATGAACAGATTGATATTGTTAGACCAAATTATGAGCTAAACACTAAAAATGTAATTGATAAAAATAAAATAATTATTTTTCCCGGAGCTCAATCTAACCTTAGAACGTGGAGTCCTATAAAATATGCTGGGTTAATTGATAAGATATACGACTATAATCATAGTGTTCAAGTTTACGTTTGCACTTCATCACATGAAAAATCGTTATTTACTGAAATATCAAAGAATACTACTCATAACATAATTCACAAAATAGATTTAAACATAAATGAATTACTAGAATTTATATCCGATGCGAAATGTATTATAGGTAGCGATTCAGGTCCTGCCCATATTGTAGCATCTATTAGAAAAAATTATATATGTTTATCAAATGCTAATCATATCAATCGATTTATTCCATATCCACCTGAAATGGAAATCCCTATTCATGTTGTTTATCCTGATAATTTAGATGAATTATTAAAGACAGATGTTGAGGCAGTTAAATTTTTCAATAAAGAAAGTCAAATTGATATTAAAACTATTTCTGTAGAAAAAGTTTATAATAAAGTTATAGAAGTACTTAATACATGATGAGTTTAGTTTCTATAGTAACAATTAATTATAACAATGCTAAAGGTTTAGAAACTACTTTAGAATCTGTGCATAATCAAAAAAATAAAGATTATGAATTAATTGTAATTGATGGAAATTCAACGGATGATAGTTTAGCTATTATAAATAAATATAAATCTATTATTACTTATAGTTGCTCCGAAAAAGATAATGGCGTGTATGATGCTATGAATAAAGGAATTATAAGGGCTACAGGTGATTTTTTGATTTTTATGAATTCCGGAGATTCTTTTTATGATACTAATACACTTACTATATTTAGTGATTTAAAAATATTGCATCCAAAGTTCGATATTATATATGGAGATGTAAATGCAGTAGATTTGACGGTACAAAAAAAAATAGTACAACCCCAAAAACTAAATTTATATTATTTTATAGATCATACGCTTAATCATCAAGCTACGTTTATTAAAAGAGATTTATTTGAAATGCTAGGACTTTATAGTTTAGAGTACAAAATTTCTTCTGATTATGAGTTTTTTTTGAAAGCCTTTTTAAATAATCCGATATCGTTTATACACCATGATTTTACTGTATGCAACTTCCAATTAGACGGTATGAGCCAAAACCCTGCTAATTTTGACGCAGTGTCTAAAGAGCGTTTAGTAATTCAAAAAAAACATATACCAGCTAAAGAATTAAACTATTATTTGAAATTAAAGGATAAGAAAAAATTTTCTAAAACGTCTATCATTGTGTGGTTAAGAAAATATTATGTGACTAGACAATTTTTTAATGCAGTTTTTTTTATTTATAATAAATTAAAATGAAACTATCCGTCATAACGATTAATCGAAATAATGCAAATGGCTTGGATAAAACAATTCAATCAGTCATTAATCAATCATACGAGGACTTTGAATACATTGTTATTGATGGTAATTCAACGGATCATAGCATTAATATTATAAAAAAATATAATAGTAATATAAATTACTGGGTTTCTGAAACAGACAAAGGTATTTATAATGCCATGAATAAAGGTATAGCAAAGGCTAATGGTAACTATGTACTGTTTTTAAATAGTGGAGATTATCTTGTAAATAACGATGTTTTAAAATCTGTTTTTGAGAAACAGCAAACAGCTGATATTATTTATGGTAATATGCAAATTGATTGGGGAAATGGTAAAATAACTTCTGGAAAAATGCCAGATAAAATTACCTTTAAACAAATGTATATAGATACACTTTGGCATCCAGTATCTTTTATAAAAAAAACATTATTTGATAAGTATGGATTGTACAACGAAACTTACAAAGTAGTTGCAGACTATGATTTTTTCTTTAAGGTAATTATTATAAATAATGTAACTACTTATCATATTAATGTAGATATTGCAATGTATAATTTAAATGGATTAAGCTCATTACCTGAAAATAAAGCCTTAGAACAAGCAGAACGAAGAAAAGTAATTGAAAGTTATTTGCCCCAATCTATTATAGATTTTGCCATTGATACAATTGTTCCAGATAAATTATCCATTTTTGATAGACTAAAAAATAAGTTTTTTTAAAATGGAAAATCAACAAGCGCCGTTAATTTCAGTTATTATTCCATGCTATAATTATGGGTTATATTTAGGCGCTTGTGTAGATAGTTTGATAGCTCAAACGTATAAAAATTGGGAATGTTTAATTATTGATGATGGTTCTTCTGATAATAGTGTAGCGGTTGCTAAGCAATATAGTGATGCTGATGTTAGGGTGAAATATTTTACACAAAAAAATTCAGGCCCTACAGTTGCTCGTAATTTGGGATTAAAACATTGCAATGGACACTATGTTCAATTTTTAGATGCTGATGATTTATTACAGAATCAAAAATTTGAAATTCAATTAACTATTTTCTCGCAAAATCCACCTACGGATATCGTTTACAGTCAGGCAAAGTTTTTTGCATTGGAAAATTTACTTCAACTGTATGATCATTTAGATTTAAAATCAGATTCTGAATTAAAAGCTATCAGTGGTAAAGGTGATGTTGTAATTACTGAATTACTAAAAGGAAATTTTATGGTTATAAGTGCACCATTGATAAAAAAAACGGTATTTGATACTTATGGATTATTTGATGAAACCTTGTATTACAATGAAGATTGGGAATTATGGACCAGATTAGCATTAGCAAATTGTACATTTTTAGCTGATGATACGCAAAATACAAGACCTCTTATTAGAGTTCACAACAGTTATAGCAAAGATAATTTTAATATGTTTGTATATGGATTGATGGTTTGTTTAAAAATAAACAAGCATCTTCACATCAGAAAATACAAAAAAATTATGATGCCTAAAATTGCCTATCATCAAAGAATGATAGATGAAAAATTACTGGGCTATTTAAAAGTAGATGTAAATACGGCTATAGAAAAGGCTAAATTTGTGTATGATAAAACAAAACTGAAACGTTATAATTTATACAGTTCTTTATTTAAGTCTAAGTCGTATAGTTTTTCTAAAATAGTGTCTTTGGTCATTTGTAGTATTTTAAAATTAAAGAATATAATAGTGTATGCCTAAAGTTTCCATCTGTATACCTACATATAAGCAACCTACTTTATTAAAAAAAGTACTACAATCTATCGTAGAACAAACGTTTACCGATTATGAAATTATAATATCAGATGATACGCCTGATAATTCTATTGAAACAGTTTTAAATGAATTTAATTTGGGAAATCAATTAAATTATATAAATCATAATCCCTCACTTGGTTCGCCGGCTAATTGGAATTATGCCTTAAAACAGTCAAAAGGAGTTTATATTAAAATTATGCACCATGATGATTATTTTACAAATCCAGATAGTTTAAGTGAATTTGTGGCTTTATTAGATTCTAATCCCAAAGCATCATTCGGTTTTTCGTCAACAAAAATTGACCTATTGCAATTGAACATGATTAAATACCATTATTGTTCTATTAAACAATTAAATTATATTAAAAATAATCCTAATGATTTATTTATCACTAATGTAATTGGTGCACCAAGCTCTACTATCATTAGAAATAAGTTGAACATCTTATTTGATGAA
>JAYVDU010000286.1:0-4489 GCA_043749245.1 Bacteroidota bacterium
GTAAATAACTGATTGCGTATTTCTTTTTGACTGAACAAGGCTATTGAAAATATTTTTTGTAAATTTAAACACTGTAATTGATTATTAATGAAGAAATCTGTTTTAAATTATGTATGTATTGGGGCATTAATTTGCGTTGGTGTTTTTGCATGCGTAAAAAAAACAACTTATTCTACAACTCCTGAAATATCATTCAATTCGTTTAGCCCTTATATTGGCGATTCGGCTGATATTAATATTAATTTTAAGGATGGAGATGGGGATATTGGTGTCGGTAGTGGCGACTCAACACGTACCATGTGGATTAATTATTATTATAAAGATACAGTCACTCAAAAATATGTGGCATTTTGTTATGGGTGCGGTACTGATTCCTTAAAAACAAGCTACGTTATTCGCGCTCCAAAAGATTCGTACTTAGGAAAGCCTATTAGTGGTGAGATTATTGTGAGATTACAACAATACAGGCATAGCCGAAAGATTAAAAATTTAAAATATGTCGTATATCTATATGACAAAGCAGGTAATAAAAGCAATGTGATAGAAACACCAGTGCTATTGGTTCCCTGACTACTTTTCCTTCTACAAGTTAATAACACTTATTTAAATTTCTCGTTTTGGTTTGTATCTTTACAAGCCATGATTTTAGAAAGATTATCACTCCTTAATTTTAAAAATTACGATGAAGCTCAATTAGAGTTTTGTCCTAAATTTAATTGCTTTGTGGGTAATAACGGTATGGGAAAAACCAATGTACTGGACGCGATTCATTACTTATCATTTTGCAAAAGTTATTTTAATGCCGTTGATAGTCAAAATATAAAACACGATTTACCTTTTTTTGTTGTGCAAGGCTGGATCAATAAAACAGGTAATACCGAAGAAATTTATTGTGGCGTAAAACGTGGTTTAAAAAAACAGTTTAAACATAATAAAAAAGAATACGAGCGTTTATCGGAACATATTGGATTGTATCCCTTAGTAATGATATCGCCTTCTGATAGCGAGCTAATATGGGATGGTAGTGAGGTGCGTCGTAAATTTATGGATAGCATTATTTCACAGTACAATAAAAATTACTTAGAAAAATTAATTGCCTATACTCATATTTTACAACAACGCAATGCCTTACTAAAACACTTTTACGAAAGCAGAAGTTTTGATAGCATGTCACTTGAAGTGTGGGATGATCAACTCATTGCTTATGGTGAAGAAATTATTACTATCAGAAAAAAATTCTTAAACGAATTCATTCCTTTGTTTAATAAGAACTATCAATTTATAAGTGGCAGTAACGAAATTATTAGTTTAGAATATCAGTCAACCTTAAAAGATAGACTGTACAAAGATGTATTATCTGAAAGTTTAGCCAGAGACAGAGCTGTGCATTATACAACTGTAGGGCCACATCGCGATGATTTAGATTTTAAATTAGAACATAACAGTTTAAAAAAATTCGCCTCACAAGGACAACAAAAATCCTATTTATTAGCACTTAAATTAGCACAATTTGAGTTTATCAAAGAAAAAAAACAAACAAAACCTTTATTGCTTTTAGATGATATTTATGATAAATTAGATGAAACGCGTTTTAAAAAATTAATTGAATTAGTAAGTGGCGAACAGTTTGGACAAGTATTTATTACTGATACACACCCGTTAAGAATTAAAGAAGTGTTTAAACAGAATCAATCGGAACATATTATTTATAACGTAGAAAGAGGGACTATAGAAAAACATGGCTAAAAATTATAACCTCATTAAATTAGGCGATGCTATTTCTCAAATTTTTAAAGAAGAAAAATTAGATGAGAAATACAGTATTTTTGCCATTCGTAATGGATGGGAAGGTATTGTAGGTAAAACAGTAGCAAAGCATACCACGCAAATAAACTATTTGAATGGATTATTGTACGTGTCTATAGACTCTTCCGTGGTGCGTAACGAATTATCTTATGCGAAGGACGACATCATACAAAAAGTGAATCATTTTTGCGGCAAAAAATTAATAAAAGAATTAATATTGAAATAGGAAAAAAAGACTGAAGGGATTGAAGAGACAGAAGAGATTGAAGGGACTAAAGGGATAGAAGACTAAATATTAAAATATAACATCACAGAATATGAAAGCATTTAATGTGCCTGATTTTTATAGAAGCCCTATTATCAGCAAAATAAAGCAATATCGGAAAATACAAGATCCTCGTAAAAAAGACAACTCACCCACTCTACTTGATTTTGGTCCAATACAATTTTTAATTGCCCGACATTTTGGGTTTTGTTATGGCGTAGAAAATGCGATTGAAATTTCATTTAAAGCACTGGATGAAAATCCGGATAAACGCGTTTTTTTATTAAGTCAGATGATTCATAACCCTGATGTTAATAATGATTTAACCGATCGTGGTGTAAAATTTTTACAAGATACAAATGGTAATCAATTAATTTCTTTTGACACGTTGACGAGCGACGATGTTGTTATTATTCCTGCATTTGGTGCGCCTTTAGACATTATTGATATCCTTAAAAAAAAACAAATTAAAACGGAAGCCTATAACACCACGTGTCCATTTGTAGAGCGTGTTTGGAAAAAATCAGAAACAATAGGTAAAGATAATTATACCATCATTATTCATGGTAAATACAATCATGAAGAAACACGATCTACATTTTCGCGAAGCGATAAGCATAGCAGAGCCATTATTGTGAGAGATATGGAAGAATCGAAATTATTAGCTGAATATATATTAGGCACTAAATCTGAAGAACAATTTAAAATTGATTTTAAAGATCGCTATTCTGAAAATTTAGATATCAAAAAAGATTTACAACGTGTAGGGGTTATCAACCAAACAACCATGTTAGCCAGCGAAACACAAGCTATTGCTGATTATTTTAAAAGTATCATGATTCAAAAATATGGCGCCACAGATATATCCAATCATTTTGCAGATACACGTGATACCCTGTGTTACGCCACTAACGAAAATCAAGATGCGACATACGGCTTGTTAAATACGGAAGCCGATTTAGCCATCGTAATTGGAGGATATAACAGTAGCAATACATCTCACTTAGTAGAATTATGCGAACGCAAATTCAAAACTTATTTTATCTCTTCCGAAAAAGAAATTTTCGATTCAAATACCATTCATCATTTTGATTACCCAAATAAAAAAAATATAATCTCTCATTCTTTTTTACCTAATAAAAAGCCAGTACGCATTATCTTAACAAGCGGCGCATCTTGCCCTGACTCGATAATAGAAGGAGTTATACATAAATTAAATAGCTTTTTTAAAGAAACGAAAACCGTAGAAGAAACGTTGAAACACTTATCTAATTAATATTTTATACAATTATACTTTGAAAATAATCTCAAAGTTTGCGCCATTATCATTGTATATATTTAATTCCGCACTTATTTGATCTGATAATATATTAACAATATCTAAGCCTAAAGAATCAGTTATAATTTCATTAAAATTATCTGGCAAACCTTTACCATTGTCGGCTATTTTTAGTTGGTACGTATTTTTTGCCAACTTCATTAACTGAATTTTAACAACGCCATCTTTCCCACTAAATGCATGTTTGTAGGCATTTGATAATAACTCATTAGTTATTAAACCTAACGGAATAGCTGTATCTAAATCCAATTCTAATGGCATTAAATTTGACTCAATTTTTATAGACTTATCTTCGCTTGAAAAACTACTTGATATTTGATAAATTAAACTGGTTAAATATACATCAAATGACAAACTCGTCATTTCATTATTTCGGTATAATAACTGATGTAAAAGAGCCATTGAATTAATACGATCATGGGCTTCTTGCAGGGAAATTTTTATTTTTTCATTGTTACTTTTACCTGCCTGGAGTTTTAGCAAACTGGATACGATCTGTAGATTATTTTTAACACGATGGTGCACCTCCTTTATTAATAAATCTTTTTCTAACAATGATTTATTAATAATTTCATTTTTAGTTTCTATTTGTTTATTTTTTAGTTCAAGCAATTGTTTTTGATGATTTGTTTTTTTTAATTGAAACAAAACCAATAAAATCCCAAATAACAGTATAACACCACCTGTTATTAGTACATTTCTTATGCTTTGTTGTTTGATAATTTCAATGTTTTTTTCCTCAATTTTCAGCTGATTAGTTGTAATTAATTTCTCCTTTTCTTCCATTTGATAGGCAACTTGAGTGGCAATTAAATCCTTCATGCTTTCTAAATTATCTAAACTATCTTTTGTTTTAATGTATTTATTATAAAAAATAATCGATTCCTTTAATAATCCTGCACGCTGATAATAATCTGCATATTGCTTAATTACATTTAACTTAAGCTTATAATCATTAATAGATGGGAGCATACTATTTACACTATCAATATAACGCTTGGAAAGGTCTAATTGATTTAAATTCAAATAACATCTTGATAGTTCTAGTTGACTAATGGCCGCATTATTAGAATCTTGAA
>JAYVDU010000287.1:0-13907 GCA_043749245.1 Bacteroidota bacterium
TTTAAATTTTGCTTTAATGTTTGTGATGGTAGCTTCTCCGTTTGCCTTGATGGTTGGGCTATACGTATTGGATTGTAATTCGGAAACCAACCCTTCAATATTAGCGGTTACATCAATATTTCCACTTACACTTTCTAAGGTATCGATAGGATAGAACGAGATGAGTTCTTCTAATTTGGTTTTAGCGGCAACGTTTAATTTGATGTAAGGATTTTCAAAGTTTGTTAATTCAACATTTCCTGAAAAGGAGTTAGAATTTAAATTGGCGGAAATGTGTTGAAGTTTAAGTTCGCTATGATGTTCGTTAATGACTAAGCTCCCAATTAAATTAACGTTAGAAAGTGTTGTGCCTTTTGGTTTATATTTAATATTCGCATTTTTTATTCCGAATTCCGATTTAACAGAGAAGGGTTTTCCTGCCTGGTAATACGCTTCGCCATTGGCATAAAATACGCCATCACTTGAATAGTCGGTTATTTTTGATTGAAATTTTTCAGGTAACAAGGATAGGGTAGCGGCAACATCTAAATTATTGCCTTTAAAATTGATATCTAATGAAACTAAACTATCATTTACAACAAAGGCTCCAGAGCTTATCAATTCAGTTGAATTAAATGTAGTTTCGGATTTTTTAATAGTAAATGAATTACCGTTTACATTTAATTCAACATTTAATTTTAAATTTTTATTGGTAACGTATTTTATTTTATCTATTTGAAATAAATCAACGTAAGCCTTACCATCGCTCACTAATACATAGCTGCTATTATTGAATTTTCCTTTAAAATTTAGGTTTTTGAGGGTAGTATTTAATTTTATTTTTTGTTTACTGTTTTTATATGTTAGTTTAACATTGGTTAGAGTTATCTTTTCTAAAGCAAATTTCAAACTATCATTTGTTGTAACCGATGAACTGTCTGATTTCCAAACAAGGTAATTAGCAGAGCCGGTTTTATTGACTTTCAAATGACAGTTTGCATCTTCTAATAAAATATGTTTAATGGTGTAGTTTTCATTAAATAAATCTTTGATATTAAAAATTAAGGCTAAGCGTTTGGCGTAAAGCAAGGTATCAGTGCTATTAAACTCTTTAGCATCAAGCGCTGTAAAGTTTTTAAATTCAATGGCACAGTGAGGAAAGGTTTTTAAAATGGTTAGGTCAATATTTTTAGGATCGATATGAACTTCAGTTTTTAAATGCTTATTAAGTTCTTTGATGATCAAATTTTTCACGTCGTTTTCATACACATATACCAACAAAACACTAATGCCAATAATGGAAATGGAAGAAATGGTTACAGTAAAAAATAAGCGTTTTATAAAACGCCATATACTAAACGTTCTTTTAGTATTTTTTATAGGTTGTAATTCGTCCATTTTATTGTATATAAATTTCAGCTTATTTTTAGATTTATTTCGGTTCTCTTTCAGTTTATTTAAACAATCTGTTATTCATAATTTATGTTATAACGCAATTATAGCCCATTCATTACACCTAAATTTGAGTGCTTCTCTATTAAATGCCTTTTCGTCGTTGAATTTCATTTTTAAAATGCTCATTTACTGATGTAAACTGCGCTTTTAAAAAATCGTTCGCCTAAAAAAGTCTATTTAATAGAGATGCCCTTTAGTTATTATTAAAATCTTAAACATGGACTTCGATTACTTCAGTTGGATCATCTTACCTATTCTTATTTTCATATCTCGTTTGGGTGATGTGACAATGGCTACACTTAGGCATATTTTTATATCGAAAGGTTTTAAAAAGATTGTGCCCATACTTGGTTTTTTTGAAGTATTGCTATGGTTGTTTGCTATGCGTCAGGTGTTTAGTCATTTAGATAATGTGGCTTGTTTCATAGCTTGGGCAGCAGGTTTCAGCGCAGGTACTTATTTGGGAATGTACATTGAAGAACGCTTGGCGATTGGGGCTCAAATTATTCGCATTATTACCAATGAATCAATCGAAGAATTAACTGAGGCTTTAAAAAAAAATCATCAAGGTATTACTGTTGTGGATGGAAAAGGCGCTATGGGTCCTGTAAAATTAATTTTTACTATTGTAAAACGTGCCAATAAAAAAGAGGTATTAACACTTATTGAAACGCATGCACCAAATGCATTTTATTCCATTGAAGACGTGAAAGGATCGGAGCATGGGGTATTTTCCGAAAAAGGTAATCCTAGTGCTATTAAGCGATTGTTTGCCATTGGTGTTCAGAAATAAGGCTCTTCAACACAAACAGTGGAATTCATTTTTTTCTTTTGCTTAACCAAAAGAAACAAAAGTCAAGGCGAAAAGCCATATCCATATTTTCTTCGCTCTAAAAGCCCTCGCAATGCCACCAGAAAAATATGTATATCGCTCCTTTTCGCCAAATCAGCCGCACAATTACCAACGTATGCGTTAGTTTATTTAATTCAATTCGATAGCTATCGGATCCACGGAAAATGTCGAAGAACAAAAAATAATTAATGAGTGATTAGACTTCTTTCATAATTCAAAAAGAATTAAAAATAGAACGCAGAAAACACTGATTAATATGATTAGAAATGATATTATCCGCAAAAACCTTAATTGTCTGCGTTATCAGAGTTCTATAAAACAATTATGCAAGAGGTCATTTTAAAACAATAAACTACTTCTTGATTTTTTATCTTTCAAATCATCCATAAAAATTTCTTTTGTGGATGTAAATAAAGAGATGTCTTCTAAGGCCTTTAAAATAGTATGATTATAGAGGTAATGGTTTTCTCCTTTAATTAATAATAAAAAATCAGTGGTATCTAATTCTGGTAATAATTTTGTGGTTTGTTGCACTTCGCCGGCAAATAAATCAAAAGTATCTTCCTTTGGTTTAATTTTATTGGGTTGTAAAGAGGTTTCGTTTGGTAGTAAATTCAACTCAATATTTAATTCTATTAATTTAAAACTATATACTGGAAAATAAAAATCTTCGCCTTCTGTATGCGTATAATCTAATAATTCACTCAATTGTAAATCAATATTCAATTGCTCGTTAACACTATTAATTACTCTGTAAATGCTTTCATTACAGGTAATCGAAAACACATCGAAATTGAAATGTTCCTCGCTGGTTATATCTAAAAAATGCGTTTTCAATTTTACAATGTTACAGCTATTATTTACAAAAAAGTCGGAATGCTATTTACATCCCGACTTCACATATCTACAATAAAAAATTATTCAGAAATTTTTTCGATCAACTCAGTACTGATACCAGTAGAGCTGTAACCGCCATCATGATATAAATTTTGCATCGTTACCATACGCGTTAAATCCGAAAACAAACTTACAGTATAAGCAGCACAATCATCAGCACTTGCATTACCTAATGGCGATTGTAAATCAGCAAAGGTATAGAAATCAGAGAATCCTTTAATCCCACCACCTGCAGTTGTTTTAGTAGGAGATTGAGAAATCGTGTTGATACGCACTTTCTTTTGTTTACCATAATGGTAGCCAAACGTACGGGCAATACTTTCTAACATCGCTTTAATATCAGCCATATCCGTATAAAAAGGATAAGTACGTTGAGCAGCAATGTATGATAAAGCAACCACAGAAGCGTGTTCGTTTAAAGCGTCCAATTTATGAGCAGCTGCAAGCATTTTATGAAATGATAAAGCAGATACATCAATTCCTTTTTGAAAAAAATCGTAGTTTAATTCTGTATAAGGAATGTTTTTACGAATGTTAACGCTCATGCCGATAGAATGTAAAACGAAGTCAATTTTACCGCCTAATATATCCATTGATTCGGTATATAGTTTGGTAAGATCTTCCATACTAGTAGCATCTGCAGGAATAATTTTAGCGCCAGTTAGTTCAGCTAATTTATTGATTTCGCCCATACGCATTGCAATTGGCGCATTAGTCAATGTAAAGGTCGCGCCTTCTTCATGACATTTTAGTGCTACTTTCCACGCAATAGAGTTTTCATCCAATGCACCTGTTATGATACCTCGTTTTCCTTTTAATAAATTGTAAGCCATAATGAGTTGTGTTTTTTAGTTGGGCAAATATACAATTTTTATAGGAAATGTATAGGTTAGGAAAACATTCGATGCCAAGCGAAGTTAATTCTCGTTGTACAGAATATCCACACAAAACTGCTTCATAGCAAGCCTTGTAAATGGCTTCTGTGAAATTAGTTTTTAGATGTTGTAAAAGAATCGTTCCTATAAATTCCTGACGAAATATTTTAATAAACTTTTCCCCAAAATAAATAGAGACACTCCAGTTCTTTTTATGAACGTTTAATCCAATGTTAATTGCTTGTCGGTTGAAACTTATTGCTGCTCTCGTTTTTTGTTTTTCTTTTATATTTTTCATTTCGTTGAGTTTTGAACTATAAATTTGTATATTTTTTTAGGCTACTACCAGCTCTTTATCAACGATACTTTTTATTGCATGGATATTTTTTTTGGTATTATTAGTTCCTATTAATTATTATTCATCTGGTAGTTATGGATCATCTGTTTCATTAGGTTATGAACGTGCTATTGATTGTTCAATACGAAACAAAAAACTCACCGTAAAACCATTTTTTAATCTATCAGAATACTATTTAGACTGACACATGGAAAATATTGATAATCAAAATAAATGTGTATTTGCATTAGGTAATAATTTTAACCCTATGTTCACAATAACGCCTTACTGTTAAAATATTTCTTCAACAACAATTCATAATGTAAATAACATTTCACTCTATTACAATATGTCTTTCTATACTTTCTGTCCTCAAATAATAATTGCAAATAATCGAATGCAAAAAATTTAGTGCGAATTTAACTTTGCTTGGAGAGCTCCTTTATACTCTGCTAGCATGGAAACGCTGAAATTGGGGTTTTCTTGCTGACACTAAATAGTGAAAATAAAATAAAATTAGAACAAGATAGTGGTGGTGAAAACTAGGTTGTTTTATTTTCTAAAAGTAATCTTGATATAAAAATAAATGGACAAAAAAATGGATTTTCCATATAAACTTGGAGGATTTATATTTGGCTTTTCATTAGATTTTTATATAAATAAATAACATTAACCATATAAAATGAACACATTAAATTGTTACCTGCGACATCAATTCTTTTAATTCAAGCTCTGTTAAATCACGCCATTCGCCTACCTTCAGCTTAGCTAATTTAATATTCATTACACGCACACGTTGTAATTTAATCACTTGATAATCGAACTCATTACACATACGACGTATTTGTCGGTTTAAACCTTGCGTCAGTGTAATTCTAAATACACGCTTAGTGCCTGGTTCCATAGCTACTTCGCAAGGTTTGGTTTGTTCGCCATGTATTTCTATACCCTGAGAAATTTCATCTAAAAACTGTTTTCGTACAGGTAAATTTAACGTAACAATATATTCTTTTTCGTGCTCGTATTTGGAGTTACCAATTTTATCAATCATTTCGGAATGATTAGTTAATAAGATCAATCCTTCAGAATCCTTATCCAATCTGCCAATTGGATATATACGTTGTGGATGATTAATAGCATCAATGATATTATTAGCAATTTTTTCAGACGTACATTCTATACCTTTGGGTTTATTGTAAGCGATGTAAGTAGGCACAAAGGTTGCCACTTCCAATTTCTTACCATCAATCATTACTATATCCCCTTCTTTGTATTTAGTAGTAAAATTGGCAATCTTCCCGTTTACTTCCACGCGTTTTGCTTCTATTAAATCGTATGCTTTTCTGCGGGATGTATAGCCTGAATGCCCAATGTATTTATCTATCTTCATCTTACAAAACTACTGATTTTATAAGGGAATACATAGTATTTAATTTTCTTTTACTTGGCTAAAAAAAGTTCTACAAAAAATAATGGATTTCATTTTTTATTTTCTTTTGCTTGACCAAAAGAAACAAAAGTCAAGGACAAACGCCATATTTCGTTTTTACACGCTCCAAAAGCCGACCCACTGTTTGCTGTAAAAACAAAATTTCGCTCCGTTCGTCCACGCCAACCGCACTAATAATAACGTATGCGTTATTTGTAAAAATTAATTCCATTAAAAAATTCAAGTACTACTAAAATGAAAAATAAGTAATCTTTAAACAAATACGATATCCTTCTCTCTTTTAGCTACTATCTTTCCAACTTTAGCAACGAATTGATTCTGTTCTTTTAAAAATAAATCCATCGTAGCTTCTTGTTCGGCACTCACGCTAAACAATATACCTCCGGAGGTTTGAGGGTCACAATAAAAAATAAAATCCAAATCAGTCATGCCCTCAATATGTTTCGCTTGGTCGTTATAATTACGAGTGGTGTTATCTGGAAATACAAATTGCTGCGCAAAAGTTTTTGCAGACTCTATCAAAGGAATTGCTTGTTTTTGAATGACTGCTGAATATCCGCTATTAGAAAGCATTTCGAGCAAGTGTCCGGCAAACCCAAAACCTGTTACATCTGTTATGGCATTGACATAAGAAAGCGTTCCTAATTTTTCGCCTACTGAATTCAAATTGGTAGTGTGTTCTAATAAGATTTTATAATCCGTTTCGTTAAGCATTCCTCTTTTAAGTGCTGTACTCAAAACACCTATGCCTAAAGGCTTCGTAAGGTATAAGACATCATTTTCCTTAACCGTATTATTTCGTTTTAAGTTTTCTTTTTTAACGATTCCAGTTACAGCCAAACCAAATAAAGGTTCTTGGGTATCTACGCTATGTCCACCAGCCAAAGGTATACCAGCTAAAGAGCAAATAGCCTGCGCGCCTTTAATAACTTGTTGAGCAACGGCTGTAGGGATTTTATCTACCGGCCAACCTAAAATTGCCACAGCCATTAAGGGTTTTCCGCCCATCGCATAAATATCACTAATAGCATTTGTTGCCGAAATTTTTCCAAAATCAAAGGCATTATCTACTATGGGCGTAAAAAAATCGGTGGTGCTAATAATGCAATTACCATCCTCTAATTCATACACAGCCGCATCATCTTTTGTTTCATTACCTACTAATAAATTAGTAAAGATTAAGTCTTGCTTGCATCCACTCAATATCTCTTCTAGCACGGCTGGCGCTATTTTACAGCCACAGCCAGAGGCTTTACTAAATTGGGTTAATTTTATTTCCATTTCTTAATTAATCGTTTTTAAAACTTCTGTCACTTTTTTTGCGTTAATTTCCGCATCCGTTGTATCAGATTCTATAGGGATAATCTGTTGTTCTTTATTTTTATCGTAATTGTAATTATAAGCCTTATCGTAATATAATAAAGATAAACGCGCGACATCTGCTAACTGGCCTTCATCTAAATGCTGTAAACATAATTTAGTATTCAACGTTCCCAATTGTTGCGAAATCTTCACTACACAGGATTTCAAAGCATTGATGTCAACGGTTGTATAATCCATTACTAATTTTTGCACACGAACTTCAAAAGGAATATTTAATTTAATGATGATCGATTTTTTCATTTGCAACCATAAGCCATGCGGTATTTTATTGTAACCAATGCTTTGCGATTCGTCTTCCAACAATATTGGTCGCTCTTTATTCATCATCGTAAACTCATGAAACAACGTGTTTTCAAATACTTGTTGAGGGTTTTGCTTTTGTTCATTTATAGCGCCAAAGGCAGAGCCTTTATGATTAGCTAATCCTTCTAAATCAATTACTTGAAATTCGGATATAGCAAGTTGTTTTAACACATCAGTCTTTCCGCTGCCAGTATTGCCACCTAATAAAATTAGTTTTTTATCTTGTTCAAAATACTCTAACGCATGGTTTCTAAAGGCTTTATAACCTCCTTGTAAAATTTGCGCATTCATCCCAGATTTATTCATCAACCATGCAAAACTATTACTACGCATACCTCCTCTTAAGCAATACACAAATACTTTTTTGTTTTTAGATAACGCTTTTACTTCATTTACAAAACCAACCATTTTAGGAGATACAATCTCTAAGCCTCTACTTACAGCGGTATCTTTTCCTTGTTGCTTGTACAACGTTCCTATTTCAGCACGTTCGGTATCTTCAAATAAAGGAACATTAATAGCATTGGCAATATGTCCTTTGAAAAATTCGATAGGCGCTCGCACATCTATCAATAACTCACCTTTACTTTGATTTAAAAAAGCCTGTATGTCTATAGCATCTGCCGTCATCATAGCCCGAATCTACAGTATTTATTTAGTGTCAGCAAGAAAACTCCAATTTCTTCGTTATACTCGTCTTAAAAATGGTCATTTGCGAAAAGCAAACTCCCATTATTTAAGACTTCGCAAGCCTCGAACTTGGAGTTTTCTTATCCGACACTCTGTTTTCTTATAAGCACTATTTAATATAATAATGCATTTTGGCGCGATTTTAATATTGTAGAAATTCCGTATGCAATAGTTTTTAATATAATAATGTTTAAATCTTGTTGGTTATTTTAACTAAAAGAGACAATAAACGTAGTTTTTATAGTTTTTTTTTTATATTATTGTATGAATGAAATCCATCAACATATTTACCATCATTACTATTTTACTTTGTATTGGAATTACAACTCCAATGATGGCTCAAACTGGTGGTCGTAAAAAAGAGCACCGTAATCAACGTGGTGGCGGTAGTATCTTTAAACGTAAAAAAAGTGGTGGTCATGCTGATGCCTTTGCAAAAGGCGGACAAAAAAAAGGATTCTTTGCTCGCTTATTTAAAGGCAAAAAAAGTAGCGGTGGGTGGGTATATCACAAAACAAATCCTGGTACTAAACAAAATAGAGAACAAAGCAAATTATTTTCTCGTTTTAGAACAAAAAACAAACGTTACAGAGATGGTATTTTAGCTAATCAAAATAAAAAACGCGCAAGTAGTAGAGGTGGTAATTTTGGTAAGAAAAAGCGTTAAAATAGTTTTTAAAAGTTTTTATTAAATCCCGTCTAATCAGATGGGATTTTTTATTTTTGCACACTAATAAAAATATATGAACGTATTAATCATTGGATCTGGCGGACGCGAACATGCTTTTGCATGGAAAATAGCTCAAAGTAAGCAATTACAAAATTTATATATCGCTCCCGGAAATGCAGGTACAGCCCAATGTGGCACAAATGTAAATATCGCCGTTACTGATTTCGAGGCAATCAAAAATTTAGTGTGGGAAAAAGATATTAATTTAGTATTAGTTGGTCCTGAAGATCCTTTAGTATTAGGCATCCATGATTTTTTTTTACAAGATGATGTATTAAAAGATATTCCCGTAATTGGCCCTAAAAAAGACGGCGCACAATTAGAAGGCAGTAAAGATTTTAGTAAACAGTTTATGTTGAAACATGGTGTACCAACGGCTAAATATAAAAGCTTCACTAAAGATAATATTTCGGAAGCATCCAATTTTATTTATAGTTTAGAGGCTCCTTATGTTTTAAAAGCAGATGGTTTAGCGGCCGGGAAAGGTGTATTAATATTAGAAGATAAAGCAGAAGCAAAACGTGAATTGAACAACATGATACTGAATGCGAAATTCGGAAGCGCAGGAAACACAGTGGTGATTGAAGAATTTCTGAAAGGAATAGAACTATCAGTATTTGTTTTAACTGACGGTAAATCGTATAAAATTTTACCAGCGGCTAAAGATTACAAGCGCATTGGTGTTGGAGATAAAGGCTTAAATACTGGAGGAATGGGCGCTGTAAGTCCTGTGCCTTTTGCAGATGAAGCGTTTATTAAAAAAGTAGAAGAAAAAATTGTCATCCCAACCATTAATGGTTTAGTACAAGATGGTATTGATTACCGCGGATTTATTTTCATTGGCTTAATGAATTGTGATGGAGAACCCTCTGTTATTGAATATAACTGTCGTATGGGAGATCCGGAAACAGAAGTCGTGATACCTCGCATCGAATCTGATTTATTAGATCTGTTAGAAGGCGTTGCTACGCAAACTTTACATCAAAAACAATTTGCGGTAACATCAGATGTCGCCACTACAGTCGTACTTGTATCTGGCGGTTATCCTGAAGAATACGAGAAAAACAAAATCGTGACGGGTATTGAAAATAATGCAACAAGCCATGTATTTCATTCGGGAACAACGATGAAAAATAATGATGTTGTAACCAATGGTGGGCGTGTTTTTGCAATTACGTCTTTTGGAAAAACCATAGAAGAAGCGATTGCTAAAAGCATGAAAAGCGCTGAAATGGTTACCTACGAAGGGAAATATTACCGCAACGATATTGGTAAAGATTTAATGAATTGGAAGTAAATTATTTCACAACGCTTCTTTAACCTCTGCAATTACTGCTTTTGAATTCCCTATAAATATTTTATGGTTTAGTAAGATAACTGGACGCTTTAAAAACGTGTACTCTTCCAAAATAAATTTCTTGTAATCGGCTTCGGTTAAGGTTTTTGATGGTAGTCCTAATTCTTTGTATTTACGGGCTATTCGGCTAAATAAGGCTTCATAACTTCCAGCTAAGTTTTTCATTTCTTCTAATTGCGCGCTTGTTATTTTTTCAGTTTTAATATCCTGAAAAATAAATCCCTTATCTTTTAATTCTAATTCAGAAATGATGCGTTTGCACGTATCGCAGGTTGATAGATAGTATATTTTTTTCATGAGTGTATTTAAAAATTTACAGCAGAGGCAAGTAGAAACAGGGTTATTATTTTAAATCAAATATAAAATAAAAAGAGATATACTGATTAGTATATCTCTCTAACTCTGTGTCTCTGTGGTGAGAAATCTATCCCAACATTTTTAAGAAATCAATTTCTTTTTCGGTTAAAAAACGAAACTTACCACGAGGTAAATCTTTTTTAGTTAAACCGGCAAAAGCCACACGATCCAGTTTCATGACTTCATACCCTAAGTGCTCAAACATACGGCGTACAATACGATTACGGCCATTATGAATTTCAACACCTAGCTCTGATTTGCCTTCACCAACGTATTCTAATGCGTCAGGTTTTACCAAACCATCAGATAATTCAACACCTTCTGCTATATGTTTAAAATCTTCTGAGGTGATTTTTTTATCTAATACCACATGGTATATTTTACGAACCAAAAATTTCGGATGCGTTAATTTAGCAGTCATGTCGCCATCATTCGTAAACAATAAAATACCGGTGGTATTTCTATCTAAACGACCAACTGGATACAAGCGCTCTTTACAAGCATTACGCGTTAACTCCATAACGGTTTTACGCTCTTCCGGATCATCCATTGTTGTGATGTAATCCTTCGGTTTATTTAATAATAAATATTTTTTTACTTCATTTTTAATGGGAACACCACCATAAGAAACAACATCCGTTGGATTCACTTTATAACCCATCTCTGTTACGATTTTACCGTTAATAGTAACAACTCCTGTTGCGATTAAAACGTCGGCTTCGCGACGAGAACACACGCCTGAATTTGCAACATAACGATTTAAACGCACAGCACCATCACTCACATTTTTTTGAGTAGATGTTTTAGAAGGCCCTGCTTTTTTAGATTTTTCTACAACACGTTCTGGCTTTGATAAGCGGGGCGTATAGGGCTTTTTATCGTCATCATACGTTTTACGAGGTCTATCTCCAAAACTTTTAGATTCTCTTTTTTCAGTGAAATCACCTTCACGTTTTGCAAAAGGTTTACTTTCACCATCATTAAAACTTGAGCGTGGTTTTCTGTCAGAGAAAGAATCATCACGTTTTGTATACGAACTTTTTTCTCCATCTTCGCGTTTAGCATAAGGCTTTCTTTCAGAATCACCAAAGCTTTTGCGAGGAGATGCACTTTCATATTTACCATCTTCACGTTTTACAAATGGCTTTCTTTCACCATCGTTAAAACTTGAACGTGGTTTTTTATCTGAGTAAGAATCATCACGTTTTGTATAAGAACGTTTTTCTCCGTCTTCACGTTTAGCAAATGGTTTTCTTTCACCATCGCCAAAACTTCTACGAGGTCTGCTTTCCGAAGATGAATCATCTCTTTTAGTATAAGAACGCTTTTCTCCGTCTTCGCGCTTAGCATAAGGCTTTCTTTCGCCATCACCAAAACTCTTGCGAGGTCTGCTTTCCGAAGATGAATCATCTCTTTTGGTATAAGAACGTTTTTCTCCGTCTTCGCGCTTAGCATAAGGCTTTCTTTCACCATCGCCAAAACTCTTTCGAGGAGAGGCACTTTCATATTTACCATCTGCTCTTTTTACAAATGGCTTGCTTTCGCTATCACCAAAGCTTCTGCGGGGTCTTGATTCTGAACCAGAATCATCGCGTTTAGTAAATGGTTTTCTTTCTGATGAGTAGGGACGTTTTTCTTTATCTCCAAAACTACCAGTTGATTTTGAACGGAAGCTACCATCTTGGCGTTTACCAAATGCTCTTTTTTCTCCTGAAAATGATTTTTTCTCATCATCACCAAAAGTTTTACGTGGCCTGCTTTCATCACCATCTTCACGTTTTTTATAAGGGCGTTTTGGTTTATCTGAACTTGAAAACGATTTGCGTTTATTAAAATCTGAAGAACCACCTTTTGAAAACGTTTTTCTTGGTCCTGAACTTTCTCTACTCATTGTAATTTATTTTTTTGCAAATGTACGGATAATTTACCCATTAAAGCCTAAATGCTTGATGATTAGCCTAAATCGTCATAAAAACAACTTTATATTTTCTCATCTCCGTTTTTAATTTTATTTTTAAAAAATGTTAGATTCGAAATATAAAAAGGCATTAACCCATTATTTAGAGGGGTTTGTAAGCGAACGCCGCCTAGGAAGGTTAAAGGAAGTGTTAGATGAAAGAACCAATCATGTTACCGTTGTGCTTGAAGACGTATATCAATCGCACAATTTCAGTGCGGTGTTGCGCAGTGCCGATATTTTTGGCATACAAAGCATCAATTTTATCGAAAACAAAAATAAATACAAAATCAGTGAAGATGTGTCGATGGGCTCCACGCAATGGCTTACGCTCAATCGCTTTCAAAAACATGAGAATAACACCAAGGCATGCCTTTCTGAATTAAAAGCACAAGGCTATAAAATCGTAGCCACATCGCTTCATAAAAACTCAGTCGCATTAAGTGAATTAGACGTTAAACAACCCATTGCTTTAGTATTTGGAACGGAATTAACCGGAATCACAAAAGATGTAGAAGATATGGCTGATGAGTTTGTGAAATTACCGATGTATGGTTTTACCGAGAGCTTCAATATCAGTGTTTGCGCTGCTTTATGTATGTATGAACTGAGCACGAAAATCAGAAAAGAAGTTCCAAATTATCATTTATCCGATCAAGAAAAAGAAGATATATATATCGAATGGTTAAAGGCATCTGTCAAAAAACATGACTTAATTATTAAAGAGTTTGAGGATAAATACAATGCAACATAATTCGTAATTATTTCTAGGTTAATCAACCAAATTGATAGTTTTTTGAAGAAAAAACGACAGTTTTGTAGCTTTTTTTAAGAAAATTTGTATATTTAACAAATGGAATTTTCTGCAGCACAAATAGCAGCCTTATTAGGTGGTACCGTTGAGGGAGACGAAAATACGTCTGTATCAAACCTATCTAAAATAGAAGAAGGTCAAATAGGTACGTTATCATTTTTAGCAAACCCAAAATATACCAATCATATTTATGATACCAATGCGAGTATTGTCATTGTTAATAAAACATTAACGCTCGAAAAGCCAATAAAATCAACCTGTACGCTTATTCGTGTAGATGATTCTTATGCCAGTTTTGCTAAGTTGTTGGAATTGTATAACCAAGTAAAAGGTCAAAAAGTTGGGGTTGAACAACCTTCATTTATCAGTGAAAATGCCTCATACGGAACAGATTGCTACATTGGTGCCTTTGCTTATTTGGGAACTAATGTAAAAATTGGTAACAACACCAAAATATACCCACACGTGTA
>JAYVDU010000288.1:0-4483 GCA_043749245.1 Bacteroidota bacterium
ATGCGGGAGTTTTATTTTTAGCTGCTCTGAAAATCCATTTTTTTCATCTAAATGAATGAAGCCTATAAACCTGTTTCCAGACAATTTTTTAGTTTCAGCAATTTCTTCAAATATTTTCAAGGCACGCTGGTTGGAGCCTATAATAACGGTATTGAACCCTATGCTTCCTTTATTAATTTTATAGTTAGTAATGGAAGATAAGATAAAACGAAAAATAGCAGTTATACAAAAATGCAATAAAAATAATACCACATATACTTTGTAGTATGCTTTATAACTTGATACAAAATCATCTAATAATATAAAAAAGAAAATAAAGGTGACACCAATAAGGGATGTAGCAAGGGTTTGAACCAATTCGTTGATACGAGACTTACGAAAACTATTTTTATAAAACCCTGTTAAATAATAAACTAATAACCAACACAAAGGCAGAATAAGTATACTTAACGTATATTGTTTATCAAAAACAACATCGGGATTTACACCAAATTTATCAGGTTCAATAAAAAACTTACGGTACAAATAAAACAGACTCCACGCCAATGCTGCTGCGGTATAATCAGCAAAAATATATTTAAGCGTTTGTAAAGTTTTATTCATAAAGATCTTATTCCGTTACCACCTTTACATTATCTATATAAATTGCTGGATTTGCAACGTTTGCATTTTTTATTGCTGATATATAAAATTTATAATACGAATAAGTTGGTATAGTATTAACAACCATTGTTAAATCAATATAAATTTTGTTCCAATTATCAGTTGCATTTAAAACGATGGCATTTCTTTGTTCTGAACCTGCAGCGACACCAACTGCAATTTCTTGGTTACATTTATAATTCAACTCCATATATATACGAGCACCGCTTAAAGGCATATTACTGGCGGTTGTTGTAATTATTTTAGCAGTAGGCTTAGCATCACTCATCCCTAAAAACAAAGATTTACCAGTGCCTCCATAAACTAAACTTGGATTTGTGACAATAACATAAGAAGAATCGCCAGGATCACCAGCATTTTGAAACAATACTCCTGACAATTCAAAATTCTCGGTAACAGGAAACTTAGCACCACTTATATATTCAAAAACAGGGTTGTAGGTATATGTTTTACCTGCCTCTACTGGTTGTGAAAATGATATAGGTTTAAAAAAATAATATTGCTGCCTTGTTGCTCCTATCCCATTATTTCTTATACCACCAAATAATTTAATATTAGCAGTTCCACTGGCTACAATTGGCACAATACCGCCTATTGGATAACAACCCTGAAATTGCTCGTCTACATAATACCATACATCTGTTACTTTTAAACTGTTAGCTCCTTGGGAAGAAGATGTGATGTTTAAACCAGGACTATTAAAAACCATAAATGATGCTGCAGGCGATTTTAAACTGTCTTTACTGCATGAAAACAAGAAAATCAGACTAAAAAATAAACTAAGAAATAGTATCGTTTTTTTCATATCAGTTTTAAAACGTAAAGATAGGCTATGTTATTGTATTGACATAGCAAAATAAAAGCAATTTTAAGAGGATTTAATACCTTAAAAATCACAGAGAGTTATTATTCAATTGAATAAAAACCCTTATTTATTTATCTGATTTTCAATTTCTTGAGCTACAAATATGGCTATTTCGGCGTCTAACAATGAAACCGCAATAGGTGTTTTATTAATAATACTTTCGTAAAAGCAATCTAGTTCTGCTTTTATAGCATTTATAGGCTTAACACTCAACTCTTTATTCATTATTTGATACGTTTGATTTCCCTCACCTGTATCAATCAATAAACCCTTGTTTAAGTCGGTTTTTTCAATTGGCACTATGTTGCTAATAGTTGTTGTTTTATTTAATAAATCAATTGATATATATCCATTTTGTTGGCAAATCTGCATATCGCGAACATTTATAAGAGCTACTCTATTTGCTATTAAGTTTGCCACACTACCATTTTCAAATTCAATACGTGCATTTGCTATATCTGTCGTTTTACTTACCATGGCATATCCAGTAGCCGAAATTCGTTTGATTTTACTTTTCACAGAACTTACTACTAAATCGATGTCATGTATCATCAAATCCATCACAACAGAAACATCCGTTCCTCTTACATTATAAAGAGCCAATCGTTTTACATCAAAAAATATAGGATTATGTATATAAACTTTAGCCTCAACAAATGCAGGATTAAATCGTTCAACATGTCCAACCTGAACTATTACACTTGCCTCTCTGGCAAGGCTGCTTAGTTTTTTAGTATCATTAAAATCATCCGTTGCTGGCTTTTCTATAAATACATGTTTGCCCTGTTTTATAGCCGTGGATACTAATTCGAAATGAGTTGGCGTAGGAGTAACAACGCATACAGCATCGCAATGCGTAAGGAAATCATTGTAGCTATCTGAAGCATAAACCTTATACTGAGCAGCTAACTGCGCAGTAAGTATTTTATTTATATCAAAAATACAGGTAACATTAAAAGATGAACTTTCGCTCAGTAATTTTAAATGGATCTTCCCTAAATGCCCTAAGCCAACAATACCTATGTTCATTATCAATTAAATTTATGGCGCAAATATAATTCTATTAAAAGCCATTTGTTAGAAATCAATTTAAAATATTAAAACCTAATTGTTTATTATTTATACATTTAAAACATGTTATTAAATACAAACAAAGAAGATGAATATCTATATCAAGGTAAGCGTAAACGCTTGGTAGAGCAGTTAAAAGAAAAAGGAATTGTAAGTAAAGATGTTTTAAATGCCATTTTAAAAATACCACGTCATTTATTTTTTGATCAAAGTACTGAACGCCCCGCCCTATTGGACCATGCGTATTCGGATAAAGCATTGAAGATTGGTGCAGGACAAACTATTTCGCATCCCTTTACCGTTGCTTTTCAAACAGAAAAATTGAATATTACTAAAGGTGATAAAATTTTAGAAATAGGAACGGGTTGTGGTTACCAAACTGCAGTGTTATTGGAGCTGGGAGCGAAGGTATTTTCAATTGAGCGTCAAAAAGAATTATACGACAAAACAAAAGTATTTTTACCATTATTAGGTTATAAAGGCGCCAAATTAGTTTATGGTGATGGCTATAAAGGATTGCCGCAGTTTGCACCCTTCGATAAAATTATTGTAACCGCAGCGGCTCCATACATACCGGAAGACTTATTAGCTCAACTTACAATTGGAGGAATCCTCGTTATCCCTTTAGGAGAAGGCGAAGAGCAGGTAATGAATTTAATCACAAAGAAATCTGGCACTGAGTTTGAAAAGCAGGCGTTCGGTAAATTTAAATTCGTACCCATGTTGCAAAATAAAAACTAAAAAAAACGAAACTTAGACAATAAGTGTAATCAAATAGTCGTTTATTATTGAATTTTAAATGATAGTAGTGACTTAGATACATAAAAATTTTATTAATAAAAAAAATATGAAAAAAACAATCGCTTTATTAACAATGGTTTTAATTGTAAAATCTGCATCTTCACAAGATATAACATCAAAAAAAGGAGAGCCTATTTTACCAGAAGCTGGTGATTACATGATTGGTATTGAATTAAACCCATTTTTAAATTATATTTCTCATGGAGTTAGCCCTACCTTCAGCTTCATGAACGGGAATAATATGATAATAGGTAAATATTATAAAAACGCTAAAACAGCTTACCGTATAGGTTTTCGTCTTGGTATCGATAATCAAACCACTAAAAAACAATTAGTGGATCAAAGCGCTACATTCGCTTCCGTATATCCTAATCTTCCTTTTTTGTCGGACGATAAAATGACTCATAATAAAACTAATATTGGCTTAACTTTCGGTATCGAAAAACGTAAGGGAAAAACTCGTTTACAGGGTTTTTATGGCGCAGATATAATGATTTGGACTTCCAGTATTAAAAACTCTTATTCTTATGGGCAAACAATTGACCCTGCAAGTTCGATTGCTTCTTTGCAAACTATTAATGCTGCCAATACTTCTGATTTCGGGACTAATTTTAGCGTAACTAATCCTAGTCTTAATATAGCGGGAGCTTCTTCAGCACGCACCATTTCGAGTAGGACGGGTAACGGCTTTGGCATTGGTGTTCGCGCATTTATTGGAGCAGAATATTTCGTTTTACCTAAAATTTCGATCGGCGGGGAATTTGGTTGGGGAATAGGTTATATGAGTGGTGGAAAAACAACAACAACTATCGAAGCCACTGGTAATACTGGTTCGGGTAATACTAAAGATAATATTTCTCAAACAGTTAAAAACGGAGGGCATTTTGTAATTGATACAGATTTGAATAATACTTCAACAGGATCTTTATTAGCGCCATCTGGATCTTTACGTTTAAACTTACATTTCTAATCTGAATAATAAATTCTAATTAGGGTTCACTCAAAAACTTAATCATCTTTTTTACGTTTTTTTCCTTGACGAAAAAAAGTAACAAAAAAAGTCAAGCCAAAACGCCAAATCCA
>JAYVDU010000289.1:0-4480 GCA_043749245.1 Bacteroidota bacterium
CGTACCGTTGTGCTATCGTGGTCTGTTAAGTTAATCAGTTCTCTATCTGTCGCTTTTGCTTGAAGTTTCTTAAAATGCTTATAAACTATTGTTTCTTCACCAGAATATCCTATCGCTGCGTCATGAACCTCCCCGAATTTTATTAAGGAATCTATAATTGGCTGTAAGCTATCGCTAACCAAAATTTTGTTCATATGTTGCACAACAGAGTTGTCGTGCTTTTGTCCGCAAGAAATGAATTGTAAAAGAAGGATAAAGTAAATTGCTTTCATAATGTATGTTTTCATTGGCTTGCATATAACGTTTGGCAGCTAAAAGAAGTGCGGGATTTGAAACAGAAATGTTTTCTAAACATACAAATGTTTATTAGTTGCCGAAATACTGCCCTCTTTTTTGCCTACATAAAAATAAGAAACTTTCGCGAAGCGACAAAATGTAGGCAAAAAACTTATACTTCTGCCCGCATTTTTTTTAGGTACTGTTAGCACTTAGTTGCCTATTTTATGGTCTGCCTTAATGCCCTACAAAAGGTTGGATTTGTCATCTAAATTTACTAAATTTTTATATAATTTTGTGTCATGGAAACGGTATTAATAAATGTTGAAAAGAAGTCGGACTTAGCATTTCTTATAAGTCTTGCTAAGAAGTTAGGAATGTCAGCGAAAGCTCTAACTCATTCGCAAGTTGAAGATTGGAAACTTGCCCAAAAGATTGAAAGAGGAATGAAGACTTCAAACATAAGTCGAAGCGAAGTAATGAAAGCTTTAGGTAATTGAAAGTTGAGTTTAAAAAATCCTTTCTTAAGGAGTTAAAGAAGCTCAAAAACAATATTCTCCAAAATTCAATTGCTGACTGTATTATTCAGGTCGAGTCCGCTGAAAATATTCAAAGCATTAGAAATTTAAAGAAATTAACTGGCTATGATGTCTATTAACGTATTAGAGTCGGCGATTACAGAATTGGCATCAAGGTCGACAACGAAGTTGTATACTTTGTTGTTATAGAGCATCGTAAAGATATTTATAAAGGGTTCCATTAGTTTTTTTGGCAGATAGTCTATCCCGGCAATTAGTGCTAACGTTTGGCAGCTACCGAAAGTGCTGTTTTGAAACCAAAAACTTTCTAAACATACAAAAGTTTATTAGTAGCCGAAATACTGTACTCTTTTTTGCCTACATAAAAATAACAAACTTTCGCGAAGCGACAAAATGTAGGCAAAAAACTTATACTTCTGCGCGCATTTTTTTCAGGTACTGTTACCACTTGTAGATGACCTATAGTTTTATAAACAACGTTGGTTTGTCCGCCAATAAAATAAAATTAATTACGTTTTCTTTTAATTTTTTTGAGAGGGTTTTGCTTGACGTGAAAAATTGCTGAAACAATAATTTGCTTCCCAGAAACTTCATAATTTATAACGAATGGAAAGCGTTTCATTACAGCTTCATGAATATGTGCAAATTTAATTGGGAATAGTAATGGATTGACTTTAATCAACTCGAGTAAGACAACTACTTCCTCTTCGAATTCAAAACCTAACCCGGAAACTTTGTTGTTGTAATATAAACATGCCTCTTCAAGTTCGAAAACAGACCGTTCAAGAATAATTAATTTATTCGTGGCCATTTTTTATTCAGCTAGTTTATGTTTTATTCTTTTTCGAACTTCTGCCAAAGAATAGCCTTTCAATTTACCTGCTTTGTACAATGCGGATCTTTTAAGGACTTCTTTTTGTTGTTCATCTGTCAACAAACTTGAATTGCTCTGGCGATATACTTCAAGTAATTTATAAACGACTTCCAACACATTACTGTCTGCCTCGTCTATATATTTATGGACTTTTGTCCGAATAACTGTTGTTGTCATGATATATTATGTATTGTTGTTTAAAGATAATAAATAAAAATTTAGTCACCAAATTTTTTAATAAGCTGAATTTTCTTGTGAGACATTGCTTCGGAGATTTGTCAGCCGCTATTAGTGGTAACGTTTGGGAGCTAAAAGAAGTGCGGTTTTGAAACCGAAAACTTTCTAAACATACAAAAGTTTATTAGTTGCCGAAATACTGTTCTCTTTTTTGCATACATAAAAATAACAAACTTTCGCGAAGCGACAAAATGTAGGCAAAAAACTTATACTAATGCTAGCATTTTTTTTAGGTACTGTTAGCGGTTCGGTTTTTATTCTTTTCTGTCATTTAAAAATTCGTCTGTAAAATGTCCTCTTTCTTTTGGCTTTGAAAATTTGTCCTTGTTATAAACTTTTGAATTTCCTTTTGGTATTGAGAGTGAAGTCCAGCCGTTTTCTGCAAGCATTTTTCCCAAAAATACAATCTGTCCAATGTGATATGGATAATGTGCAAGTTGTCGATTAATTGCTTCTGTTACTGTAGTCTTCCCTTTTTTTAGTGCCAATCAAAAATAGACTTTTGTTTTTAATTTTAGTTCATTTTCTTTTCTAAAAGTTATTTCCAACTTCAGGTCTTTGGTCTTGTCTAAGGACGCCCAAGACCATCGTTAGAATAACTTTTGCTTACCCACCTTCGTTTTGCATAGCGTATTCAGCCGGTGTTTTGTTATTTAATGATGAGTGAGGTCTATTGTTATTATAATCAAACATCCATTCTTCTGTAACTTCACGTACTTTTTTAATTGATTTAAAAACATACGCATTTAATACATCTCGTCTTAAAGTGCCATTAAATCTTTCGATATAAGCATTTTGTGTTGGTTCGCCTGGTTGAATAAATATAAGTTGAATCTTATTTAATTTGCACCAACTATCCAATTTATCGCTAATAAATTCAGGACCATTATCTACTCGAATAAATTTAGGCAAACCTCTGTGCTCAGATAATTCCTGTAAGGATTTTATAACTCGTAGTGTTGGTAAAGAGGTATCTGTTTCTATAGTTAATACTTCTCGATTAAAATCATCTATGATATTCAGTAACCTGATTTTCCTTCCATCCCACAATGAATCACTCATGAAATCAATGCTCCACACTTCGTTTAATGCACTTGGCTGAAACAATTGTTGCTTTACTCTTGCGGGCAATCGTTTCTTTGCTCTTCGTCTAATATTTAATTTCATAGCTGTATAAATTCGATACAATTTTTTATGATTAACAATTACGCCCATTCTTCTAATTCTTTTATAACTAAGCCAAAACCCTATGCTTGGCCTATTTGTTACAAGTTCATTTAGTAAGTCACAATATTTATCATCTTGTTTGATTTTTGAGTTATACTGATAACTACTTCTTGGAAGTTTTAAAACTGAACACGCCTTACGCTCACTTATTTGATATTCAATAATCAAATGTGTGATAGCTTCCTTTTTTTCATAAGGCGTTAAAACTTTTTTTCAATCAAATCTTGAAGTGCATTATTAAGTAAAGCTAATTCAGCATACATTTTTTTTAATTTTGCATTCTCTTGCTCTAACTCTTTTACTCGTTTAAGTTCTTTGGCATCCATACCTCCATACTTTGTTTTCCAACGGTAAATGGTTTTTTCTGATATGCCATTTGTTCTGGCAATATCTTGTACTTTAATTCCTTGCTCATGTTGTTTTAACATAGCAATAATTTGATTTTCTGTAAACAGTGTCTTTTTCATTTTGCGCAACTTTAAAGTTAATAATTTTCTCTTTTAAATTGGCCCAAGAATAGGGAAGCTTACATTACGGTGTGTCCTTGATTACGGATGTAAATAATTTTGTCAAGGTCGTCCGTTGACAAAGAGTTGATTGCATTGAAAAGACAATTCCAACCTTCGTTCCACTTGTCTAAAAGTTCTTCTTTATTTTTAATGTTGTTTTCAAATTCTGCATCCCTGTTACGAAATTCTTTTTCTCCGTCTGAAGTTAAAAAGTCTGTCCAACGTGAAAGCATATTTCCCCAAATGTGTTTTACAATTGTCGCAATGCTGTTGCTGTCGTCATTGTATTGCCAAAACAATTTGTCATCCTGTAATTGCGAAAAAGTTTTTTCGGCAAGCATTTTGTAGTATTCAAATTGTTTTTTTACACTGTCTAAATAGTCGTTTGTCATAATTTCTTATTTTTTTGGTGTGTCGCCCTAAACTGACCGCTAACGTTTTCGCGGTTTGATTTCGGCCGACGTTTGAAACACCTTCTGCCGAAAAGCTACTAACGAAGATAACTGTTTATTGCCATTTGCAAAGAAAAAATAAAAAACTTTCTACCGCTTTTGCAAATGCTTGTACTTATGCGAGGCTGAGGCAAACCGTGTGTTATGCGATCGGTGTGTTCTATTCTGCGTATTGTGCAAATTCTGTTTTCATTTCTGCATACAAAGGATTAAATTAAGTAATTAACTTGTTGTAAATTTTTGTTTAAACTATGCGTTTTCAAAAAAATCACCACTCAATTTTGTTTACGCGGCTTGGGGTAAGAAGATTTAGTTTGATTTCTTCGCTATCTGAACTCTTGCACCAATTGCTATTATTAAAATTAC
>JAYVDU010000290.1:0-4470 GCA_043749245.1 Bacteroidota bacterium
CCTCATATTGGCGCTGCTACCAATGAAGCGCAAGAACGTATTGGTGTTGAATTAGCCTCTAAGTTGATAGAAGCGTTAGCTTAAATATTTAAATACAATTTTATTTAAAAGCTAGGCTAATTATTGCATAGCTTTTAAATTTCTGGAGTATAAGAACACAAATACTAAATCGCAGAGTATCATTAATATTAAAGATACCATCATAAACAGTGCTCCCGTTCCTGGCGATAAACCTGGTATTGAAATCTTACTGCCATCTACAAATAAATAACTGATGTAAGGTAATATTTCTGCAACGGCGTAAATGTAAAATCCTTTTTTGTTTAAGTTCCACATCATGATTACTCCTAAAAGTGAGCCTAACATAAAAACTAAATTAAAGTATGGAGACAGTTTTAAATAAATATTACTTTCCATCGTGATATACATATCTTCCATTTGATCAGCCATTGCGGGATTAATTGTTCTCAATTGCTCAACACTTTGTTGATGATTTTCGGGAGTGTTTTGAACAATGTTCATTGCACTCGAAATGAGCGTAAAAGCACACATAACAAAACTAAGGATACACAATACAGTTAATACTTGTGGGCGCTTTGGTTTTTCAGTGTATAATAAGTCGTTTGTTACTTCCATTGATATTAAATTAATTAAGTTTATGTATTACGTACATCTTAGTTTTTCTTACTAATGCCTCATCCTGAAAAAAGACATTTAGTTTTATTCTGTTACATTTTCTAATGTAACGGATTTATTGTCGTTCTTATTTATGAATTAAATATAGTCAAAAGAGTCTGTAAATTTCCGAACTGTTAAAATAGAGTCGTTTTTAGAATTCAATACTAAAACAGAATTGTCTTTTAGTTCATATTTAAAGTCCATTTTTCATCTTTCACATCAAATAATTTACCTGACCCATCAGTATTTATTTTCATTACCCTCTCCCCATTAGGCTTATAAAATAGGTCAACCGAAACTAAACTTTGAAATACTATTGCCGTAATGTTAGCAGCAAGTTTTTCGTTTTTTCTTAAGACTTTTCAAGTTGTTGGTCACCGAAGGGAGATGAGTCCATTTTATAATGTCTATTTAATTTTTCAGAACTAAAAACAACACTATTGTCATTTTTAAAACCATTTTTGTTAAATGAAATTAGAGTTAAAGAAATGAAAATTCCTAAAAACAAGCTTTTTACTTTATTGTCGGTTTGTTTTTGCTTCACGTTCCAAATTCGTTATTCTTTCCTTATTATTATAATTATCAACCATACCACTTAATAAGAAAAGGTCAACAATCCAACCAATTAAAAATAATTGCCCTGTTAGTAAATAAAGAATACCTGAACCGATTTTACCTAAATAGAATCTGTGAATTGAGAATCCTCCTAAAAAGAACCAAAATAAAAATGCAACTGTTTTTGATTTCATAATATTGTTTTATCACAAATCAAATAAAATTTTAGTGTTTAACCAAATTTAACAAGCTTAGTTATCAACAAACATCGAATAATAATGCGTGTTTACGTGTTAAAACATCTAATTAGTCTAAAGACAAATAATTAGATGATATTTTAAAGTGCCTTCAAAGAGTTGGTAACACTTATGAATTTAATAAAATCCATTTATTGAAATTAGAATCAGTGGTTCCTTTTTGTTTCAATTTGAACGTGTCAAAATAGGATAACTTTTTTTCGAAATTTAAAACCTTTATAGTCTTTAGTTGTTGATTTGAAGAAATTGTTAATTCAATTGTCTCATCTTTAAAATAAGTCATCCAATCATTAAAGTCATTTTTTAAGGTATACCCGTTAACTGCAAGGATCTCATCACCTATGCTTAACTCTGCATCCCAACTTGGCGAATGGGGCGCAATTAATGAAACCTTTCTGTTGTTAGCAAAATCAATGGTTTTGAAGCCATATACAGTTTCGCATACATGTTGACTTGGTAATTTTTGCATCTCTATGTCTAAGTACGCAAAACATTCATTTAAAGGTGTTTCAAAATTGGCATTACCATAAACGTAATTAGCAAAAAAATCTTGTAAGCTTTTACCAGCAAATGTTTCACAAATAGTGATAATGTCATTTTCGGAATAACCTTTATGTTTTTTCCCAAACTCATTATACAATAGTCTACACACATCTCTTAAACTTTTAGTATTGTTAGAGTGCTTCATAATTAGTACATCTAACATAAAAGCAATTAAATTTCCTTCGTCGTAAATAGATGTTTTCCGATAAGGCGCACCCGGCACATAGCCGTCGAGCCAAGTATCCCAACTCGAATCGGCTACTGATAAATTAAATCGTCCGTCATTATGAAAGTGTTTAACCAAGCGTTCTTCAAGAGTTTCAAAATAGTGTTCTGTTGTAAATACGCCACTGGTAAGTAACATCACATCACCATAATAAGTTGTAAAGCCTTCATATACATAACCGGTACGCGCATAATTTTCTTTGGTAAAATCATACGGTAACATTTCAACAGGGCGAATATATTTGATATTCCAAGTATGAAATAATTCGTGAGACGATACGCCTAATAAGCTTTCGTAGGTAGTTCCTGTATTAATATTATAACCTTGACCAAGAACAATAACAGTTGATTTTTGATGCTCTACTCCATGATAAAATTTGAAGGGCAATACCTGAAATAAAAAGTGATACTCATTTACAGGGAAGCTAACCCAAAAATTAACTTGTGTTTGTGTAAATTTGATGAAGTCTGTTTTTATTTTTTTGAAATCAGGTTTGCACTCACCGTTAAAGTGTAACCAAAATTTAATGCCATTTACTTCGTAAAAATCCGATTGAATACCAGCGTTGGCAATGAAAGGCGAATCAGCCAACTCATCAAATGATTGAGCCGTTAATGTTTTATGATTAACACGTAACGATGTAGCGATTTTGTAATTATCAGCAATATCAAGCTCTACAACATGTTGTTCATTCATACGATCTGGAACATACATACATAAATGAACTGGATTCACGTATAATTGTGTTTTGTCAGCATAACAATTCCCTGCATTAATTTCAGAAGTATAATAACTATACGTTACTTTAATCTGCTTGGTATTGGCGGTTTCTATTAGCCATAGGTCTTTAGTAGTTTTGGTATATTTCAACGAATTTCCTTGTTCATCAAGAACGTCAACACGTTTGACATTTTTTGCAAAATTCCCTAATTCATAGCGACCAGGTCGCCAGGCTGGTAGTTGAAGTTCAAGTGTTGCAGAGGTAATGTCATTAATTGTTAAGTCAACATCAATGTAATGAGAACTCGGATTTTTAAGATGTAATTTATAATGAATCATAAGGATGACTTTTAGAGGCTAAATATACATAGTGCTTGCAATAAAACGCAGTGTCGGATAAGAAAAATTCAAGTTCGAGGCTTGCGAAGCCATAAATTATGGGAGTTTGCTTGCTTGCACTGAGCGCAGTCGAAGTGTTGCAAATGACCATTTTTAAGGCGAGTATAACTAAGAAATTGGAGTTTTCTTGCTGACACTACATAAGATAAGCAAAAAAAATTATATTTACAGGTAAATGAGAACCTTAATTCTACTGATATTCGCTACTATAAATTGTTTTTCACAAACAGTTGATTCGTTGTTGTATCAATTAAAAAATATTCCAAACGATACTGAGCGCGTTAATCAAATATACAAAGCCGGGTTCGAGATACGTAACAGTAATCCTGAAGTGGCTTATCAATACGCTTTAGTATGTGAGCAAGAGGCTCTGAAATCAAATAGCAACAAGCATTTAGCGAAGAGTTATAATTTGTTAGGAGTTTTGTTTTTCAAAAAAGGAGATTATACCTCTGCTATCAAATTTCAAAAAAAAGCCTTAGATCTAAATCAAGTGGCTAAGTATAACTTAGGAATGGCCATTAACCAAACTAATTTAGGAAATATTTACACAGAATTAAATTATTTTAATCAAGCGGAGGCATACTATTTAAAAGCATTACAAACGTATAATATATTAGATAATAAGTTGCAAATAACTAGATGCTTAATGAACATTGGTTCTTTAAAAAATGATCAAAAACAATATGAAGCCGCTAAAATGCAATTTAAAGAAGCGCTTGTTTATGCCAATGAAATTGGTGATTTAGAACTTATCAGTGATTGTAATAGTAATATTGGGACTAATTTCATCAACTTAAATAAGTTGGATAGTGCTTTAATTTATCTGGAAGAAGGATTGAAATTACGTGAAATGATAGATAATGAGTTAGAGAAAGCTAACAGTTATAATAATTTGGCGCATTTACATATCTTAAAAAAAGAGTTTGACATGGCTAAAAATTATTTGGATTTGTCTCAAGCTATTTGCGAGAAATACGATTATCCTGAAGCTAAAGTTGAATTATTTGGAACTTTATCTTTTTATTACGAAGCACAACAACAATTTGAGTTAGCGTTAATTTGGCAAAAAAAGCAAGTAGCGTTAAACGA
>JAYVDU010000291.1:0-4464 GCA_043749245.1 Bacteroidota bacterium
ACCCATCGTTTTATTAATTCTATGTCATTACTTGTAAGTGTTCGCTCACCAATAAAATGGGTATAATTAGCGTCGGCAGGCCAGGGGGGCATATAACGGACTTGTGTTACAAATTTTATTTTATTCGCGTTTTTTTTCGCATCGGTATATGTCATTAATTCAAACGGCCCGCTTTCTCCTGCTCTATGACAGGGTGTACAGTTCTTAAATATAATTGGAGCCACGTCTTCGAACGTAGGGTTTTGTTTAATTGTTGTTTGAGAGTTATCGTTTGAATTATTATGACAAGAAATTATGACACTAAAAAAAGGGATTAAAAAAATTGAGTTATAGTAAATATTAAATGGTATGATTTTCTTTCTATCTTTTTCCATAGATGAAAAAGAAACAAAAAATCTAGTCAAAAATATGCTCCACGCTCCTCTCGGAACTCTACGGATTTCACGCTCCGCTAAATCCTTGAATTCTCGATTCACCGCAACTCTGCCCGCATTTTTGACAGCCCCACGCTCTTGTTTTATTCGACATATTCTTAAATCGTAATCTGTTTCTTTCATTAGAAGTATTTAATATTAAATATTTTACTCCTGAACATACACTCTTTTTACACGGGTTGAAATACTCGTTAATACCTCGTAAGGTATTGTATTCATTGCTTTTGAAAGATTCATCAATTGTTCATTCGTTTCAAAAATAATAACCTCATCGCCTTCTTTGCAAGAAACATCTGTAATATCAACCATACACATATCCATGCAAATGTTGCCAATAGTAGGGCACAATATACAGTTGATTGAAACAGAGAAATTGCCATTCCCTAAATTTCTATTAAAGCCATCGGCATATCCTATGGGAATAGTAGCAATAGTGGTTGGTTTCGTTACAGCACCCTTTCGGCTATAACCAATGGTTTCGCCTAACGGTACTTGTTTAATTTGAGATATTTTTGTTTTGAGAGAACTGATATTTTGTAAATTTTGTTGTTCGATGACATTAAATCCTACGCCATACATACCAATGCCTAATCGTACCATATTGTATTGCGCATGTTCAAACCGTGTGATAGCGCCCGAATTACAAATGTGTTTAAGGGCAGTATAACCAATCGCTTGTTCAAGATGGGTAGCGCGTTTTTCGAAAGAAGCAATTTGAGAATTCGTAAACTCATCGAAAGCCTTGTCATCACTACCTACTAAGTGTGAGAATATACTTTTAACGTGTAATGATGTTTCTTTTTGTAACCACGCACACAATTCCGAAGTTTGGTTTTCTTCAAATCCTAAACGATGCATCCCAGTATCTAATTTGATGTGAACTGGGTATGGCTCTGAAATAGCCTTATTTTGCAGGGCTTTCAAGAACTCGTTCGCAACCTTAAAGGAATAAATTTCTGGTTCCAAGCGATACTCTATCATATCATCATAACCTGATTCTTCCGGACTCATCACCATAATTGGTAAATGTATCCCTGCTTTACGAAGCTCCACTCCCTCATCGGTATAAGCAACCGCTAAATAATCGACATGATGATGTTGTAACGTAAAGGCAATTTCTGTGCTGCCACTTCCATAACCAGTAGCTTTTACCATACACATTAATTTGGTTTCCTTCTTAATTTGTGAGTGGTAAAAATTTATATTAGAAATTAATTTGTTTAAATTAATTTCTAATACCGTATCGTGGCTTTTTTGTTGTAACAGTTTACTAATAGCTTCAAACCCAAAGCTACGTGCGCCTTTTAAAAGAATAATACTATTTGTAAATTGTAAATCAGGATTAATTTTGCTTTCGGAAATAAATGCGACGGTGTTTTCGAAAAAGTGTGCGTTCGTTTTAAAAAAACTTTTTTGAGAAGAAATTTCTTTCCCAATTCCGATAACGGTATCTATATGAAACCGCGCCAATAAATCAGCGACTTGTTGGTATAACTCCCCGCTTAATTTACCACTTTGCTCAATGTCTGATAATATAACAACTTTTTTTCCTCCACGATGTTGTTGCTTCTGATGATGCAGCGCTATTTCCAAGGCATTAATGTCGGAATTATAAAAGTCATTAATTAAAATACAATTATTATTTCCTAATTTTAATTCTAAGCGCATGGCTACTGGTTGTAGCAACAACATGCGTTTTTCTATTTCCTGTTGCGGAACATTAAGGTGCAGCAATACAGCCCAGCAGGTAATGGCATTGTCCATGCTTGCCGCATCTGTAAAAGGAATGTCAATGTTTATTTGTTCGTTATTATATGATGCAGTAATAGCAGTATGTGTAGATAAATTTTTTATTTCTAATACCTGAAGTGCTGCTTCCGCTGTTTTAGAAATCAACATACATTCTTTACTAATCATATTGATGTGTTTGGCATCAAACGAAAGCGCGTTCACAATCACAGATGAGCTATCTGAAAATAGTTTTAATTTTTCTTCTAATTTTTCTTCTAGGCTTCCAAAACCCTCATCATGAGCCGATCCTAAAGAGGTAAGCACACCAATCGTTGGTTTAATGAGTTGATTAAGAATTACCATTTCTCCAACTTCAGAAATACCTGCTTCAAAAATCGCTAAGGTATGTTGCTGATTTAATTGCCATACTGAAAGCGGAACACCCACTTGTGAGTTATAACTTTTTGGGCTGCGGCAAATGTTATAATCTTGTTTTAGCAATTGATAAAGCCACTCTTTTACAATCGTTTTTCCGTTGCTCCCTGTAATTCCTATAACGGGTATTTTAAACTGATCTCTGTGATAACCCGCCAATTGTTGAAGCGCACGAAGTGTATCATCCACCACTAAAAAACTAATGTCTTCTTTTAACGCTAAACAATTATCCGGAATATGATTAACTAAAAAAACAGTAACGCCTTTTTTATATAATTCAAAGATGTATTGATGCGCATCATTACGCCTGGTTACTAATGCTACAAAAAGCGTATGATTAGGGTCGGTTAATTGCCTGCTATCTATTAATAAATGTTTAATAGAATTGTTTTGGCTACCAATGAGTTTAGCGCCTAAAATTTTTGATATATGTTGAGGATTGTACAGAATAAAAAAGTGGTTTATTTTATACAAAATAAACCACTTTTAATTGAATTAGCTAATTTTTGGCGATAGTAACTGTTTAGCGGATTATTTTTCTTTTTTTATCTTTTTCCATAGATGAAAAAGAAACAGGGTAAATGTGTAGCACACATTTGAGCCAGCAAGTGGGCCGGTCAAGTCAAAAATATGCTCTGCGCTCTTGTTATATTCGACTTTTTCTTAAAATATAATTTGTTTCGCTCGTTAGATTTGTTTAAAAACAATATCTAATTGTAGCTAATTTTTTAATCTATGAATTCACTAATAATTTAAAGCCTTTTCCGTGCACGTTCACAATTTCAACTTTAGAATCCTCTTTTAAATATTTACGAAGTTTAGCAATGTACACATCCATACTTCTGCCATTAAAATAGTTATCGTCTTGCCAAATTGTTTTCAATGCAAAATTTCTATCTAATACATCGTTTTTATGCACACATAACAAACGCATTAATTGACTTTCTTTGGTTGTGAGTTTTTGTTCTTTACCAACATGTATTAATGCCTGAGTTTCCGAGTTAAAGGTATAAGAGCCAATAGTGAAATTAACATCCTCTGTGTTATGCACCCGTTGCTTGCTGCTTCTTCTAACAACGGCAGTTACACGTGCTAATAACTCATCCATGCTAAACGGCTTGGTAATATAATCATCTGCGCCTGCATTAAAGCCTTCAATCGTATCTTCTTTCATGCTCTTGGCAGTTAAAAAGATAATAGGCACATGCTTATCCGTTACACGAATATCTTTCGCTAATGTTAAGCCGTCTTTTACAGGCATCATCACATCCAATAATAACAAATCGAACTCCTGTTTACAAAATGCATCAAAGCCTTTTTTGCCATCCGTTGCTAGTTTGGTTTCAAAGCCTTTTGCTTCTAAGTATTCTTGCAAAAGTATTCCTAAATTTGGGTCATCTTCTACTAACAAAATTCTTGTTTTTACGTTTTCCATACTGTTTTAATTTGTTGTTTTTTACTCTTCTAATTTATTAGGCAGTACAATTTTAAAGGTACTACCCTTTCCTAATTCACTATTAACATTAATTGTGCCATTATGTTTATGAACCACTGCTTGCACATAACTTAATCCCAATCCAAAACCCTTTACATTATGCACATTTCCAGTAGGAACGCGATAAAATTTATCAAATATTTTACGTTGATTTTCTTTGCTAATTCCTATGCCATTGTCCTTAATACTGATTTCTATGCCGTTTTCGACATCTTTTGTAGACACAAAAATAACGGGGGCATCCTTCGTGTATTTTATGGCGTTATCAATTAAATTAAAAACAATATTTGTTAGGTGGACTTTATCCGCATTGATAACCGCTTTTGATGCGCCTAATGATACAGAAATAGAGCCCTCACGAGCATCGAT
>JAYVDU010000292.1:0-4463 GCA_043749245.1 Bacteroidota bacterium
AACAACATAGGCACATAGGAAACATAGGTTAAATAACCATTCTATGTGAACTATGTAATCTATGTGGTTTGGACTATTTATATATTATGATTGGTATAAAATAACTAAAACTTTAGAGATGCTGAAACAAGTTCAGCATGACGAAAACCAAACTCGAAAGTTTCAAGGCATTAAACCAAAGGCGTTGAAACTATCGCATAATTACCATCTTGCCAACACCTTTCTTAAAAAAAGAATCAGCATCCGTTGCATTTTTTTCGACGGATTGCCCGTTACTTCGTGTAATAACTCTATACAAATATACACCATTACCTAGTTTGTCTCCATACTCATCTTTCCCATCCCACGCATAATCAGTGATGTTCCGACCTATATGAACATTTCCTAATTCATTCCTATTTATTTCTCTTACCACCTTACCCGTAATAGTCATAATTTGAATGGTAAAAATATCAGGCACCTCGCTGCCAGTTAACGTAAATACAAAGCGTGTAGCCGTGCTAAACGGATTTGGATAATTTAATACTTCCGTAATTGTTTGTTTCGTAATAACCTCGAATTGTATGGTATAATCCATCGCTCCGGATACGTTCCTTGATCTATCAGTGGCTTGAACCCTTAGCGCATATTTACCATCAATGGCAAATTCAGGTTTCCATTCAATTTTACAAGAGTTACTTGGTAAGTTTGCTGGTGTAAATGTCAAACCATTATTAAAATACAAGCGCTTCTCACTTGCCTGATTAGGATATTTTATATACACCATAAAATTAGAGGTATCGTTTAATACCAAAAATTTATTTTCATCTTTCAACGTAATTAATACGTGAGGCTTTGCAGAAATCACATCCCCATTTAAAATATGTGTTCCGTCAAAAGTCACATCCAACAAAGGATTTATTTTATCGGAAACCACCATAAACGGAATGCGAGCAATGTTATTAAAATGATATTGCTCTAATTGATGTCTGGGCTGAGAAAGTGGATTAACATCAACCCACATATAATTTAATCCTGGATATTGGTAACTACTTAACTGAAGGGTATCTATAATAACTTGTGTAGCTACAAACGGCGCTAATTTTAATTTTTGCGGCAATGGATGGATTATTCGGTCTTTATCTTCAATCCAATACGTAACTAACAAACTATCCGTAAACGGTAACACACCAATGTTTTCGATTGGCAAATGAACAATAAAATTTGCGCCCTCTTGCATTGTATCATTCGTTGCCGTATATCCTTTTTTAAGATTAATAGTGCACTCAGGAACTTCATCATAAATCACTTGCCACTTTTTTAATTGCGGTGGTGTCAAGTTTATAGGGTCCTTCATCTCTGCTACTAATTGTATATTAGGATAAATTGTGGCATCCACATAATTATACAAGTCCAATACATCAGTCGTTGCTGAATTAAATGTAGTCAATGTTGTTCGATTGCCATTAGCCATTATACCAATCACTTTTAATACAATGCTATCATTATTAGGTAATTCCACCGGCACTTGTTTCCAATGCAAGCTTCCCCATTTTGTTGAGGGCCCAATAATTTCGGATGCCACGTAACCGCTGCTCCATTTGGTTTTTAAGGTATCCTGTAATTTAATAGCGCTACTCCTTAATGTCCCAATCACTTCATGTGCTGATCCAATAGCGCTTCCTTTTGTACCAAATATAATATAGGGTAATGTATCTTGTATGGTACGAATGTTTGATGAACCGAAGCTTTCGAATTGTTGCAATAATGAATTACTGTAGGTGGTGTTTTGGAACTGATTAATAGACCAAGCTAATACCTTACTATTAACAGGGATATTATTTAAAAAAGTTTCCATTGCTGCCTGCCAATTATAGCCCGGAAAATTACAATAGTTAGAAGCACCGAAGGATACTGACACCAACGGTCTATTATAACAAACACAATTATTAAAATTACCAGGCACCGTATAACTAGGTGAGCTCGTTACCCAAGGGGCTGCAGTAATCGAATCAAATACCGCAAACGACCAGCCACCACCTGGTGAACAGGTCCAATAATCAAGTAAAGAACTGTTTATTTCGTAATTAATATGAAGAAAATCTACGTAAGCTGTATTACCATCATTACACACTAAAGATTTAATATCATTTTCAAATACAAATTTCCTAATTGGCTTTTTGTATTTTACAAATTGATAACTATCATTTTTAAATTGATGAAAATGTGCTTGTGCCCAACCTCTTTTTGTTCCAATAACTTGAAATGAACTTTCTCTCCAGTTCAAGTGATCTGTAATAACTATTGAATCACGGGTAATGCGCCAAAAATAAACCGTACTGTCTGCGTAAGGTAAATTTACCGTCCACTCAACTACTCCACCACTACTGGTTACTGTCGTTGAATTAATAGGATTTGAAAACGTATCATTTGTATCTAATTGTATTCGATAATTAGAGCTAACATAAAATGGATCTGATGTGGATGCTTTTAACGTAACTGTTGGTGCATTCGGAATAATAGCATATTTATAAGGAAATACAGGAACAACATCTCCTCCTGAAATAAATAAATCAACCGAACCAATTGTAGAGTTATTATTTTCAAATAATTCTGGTATTTCATTAAAGGCATCAACATTTACTTTGAAATGATTTAAACCAACAGCGTTTCCAACATCTTTCGCCATAAAAAAACTAAGTGTGTCACAATTGAAAGGTCCTCTTATTTTTTTATTAAAAGAAACAGAATCTCCAGTAGGGAAATAACGTTCTACTCGTACTATAAATGTATCACGAATGGCTTTTCCTAAATTTTTAATTTTGATGTTAATACCAATAGAATCGACATAAGTGGACGTATTAAAAGAAACACTCGTGTTTTTTATTTCGTAATCGGGTTTTGAAAATGCATTTAATTTCACTGAAGGATCTCCTTCAAAAGTCATTTCTAAACAAGTAATTTCAAGCAAAATATCATTTAAAAAAAATGTACTGCACGTGTTTTTAATGGCATCGCCTATACCATTATAGTATTTTTTGTATGCCAACGATCGGTATAATTCGTCGGAGAAAAAGAAGAGCGTGCTCGTAAGACCTGTGGAGGAAGATGCTAAAAAACCTATGCTTCCTTTCTTATCAATTAATGCAAAATTTTCGCTTGTACTTGTATTACCCGGCTCATGTATGTCGCCCGAATAACATGAATTAGCAATTAATAAGGGATATTTTCCTTCGTTATTATATACATTAGGGTCATCTATTGCTTGGTCGAACCCCGTAACGGAAGCATGACCAAAAAAAGTAATAATTGATGCTCCATAATTAATTAAATCTTTTACAGAATCACTTACAGTAATTTGAATAGGAGCAGTACTATTTTTTGTAAATGTAAATACACGTGCGCCAAACAATGTGTCTCTAATTGTACTTGCAAAGCTGTTCAAATAACTTTCAAATTGTTGTCCCTGCGCAAGATTTGCTCCTCCAGCAAAATGCAATACCCGTTTATGCCAATCGCCTTTTTCGCTGGATATATTATTAAGCGAGTCTTCGTGTTGTATAACTTTATCTAAATACCAAAACACTTGTTGATCGTTTATAGCAGATAATCTACCAAGCGGAATAAATGGTGTTATGGAGTTAGCTCCATGAATACCTGTCGTAATTAAGTTATCCGATGGCGGAACTCCCATCGTAGGTAAATGATTCATATTCCAATAAGCAGAGTTTGATTTTGCTAGATCATTTTTAATCGATTTTCCAATTAACAATAAATACTTTGGTGGCTTTGGTAAATTATCACTTAAAAATTTACAAAAGTTTTTAAGTGCCAACGGGTTTTTTTGATTACCGTATGCAAACTGGTCATAAAGTTCATCCACAAAAGATAATATCACTTGATTACTACCGCCTCCTATACTTTGTCGGTATGTTTTGTATGCATTTGCCGACGATTGTAATCCTTTGTGAGATATAATTAAAAAAGCAGAATCAGTGATAGCGGTTGTATAATCAACAAAAAACCCAGTTTGATTAACAGGCACTAATGAACTCACATTGGTAACGTTATTACTATTGGTAATGAAACATTTTTTTTGTGCGCCAAAATTAGGAATTAATGCTTTCACATTACTTCCGCTTATTACCGTCGAAAAATAATTATGAGCACTTAAATCATATAAGATAACTGAGCCTGAAGCAACGTTTACATTCTGTAAATTTAAAAATGTTTTTCCTGCAGACCCATTATCGTCTACAAAAAACAATTGCTCGGTTTGATTAGATAAATCAGGGTTTTGTGGGTATTTTAAAGAAATATAGTGTATATTGGTTGAATTAGTAAACCCACTAAAAAATGGATTATTAATGCTTGAAACTTTAATAAGAGAACTGTTTTGCAACAAATTGGATGGAATTTGTTTTTCGAGATATACTTGTCGGTAACTGAAGAAAGTTGTATCCGTCAGCGTTGTTAAACTACCC
>JAYVDU010000293.1:0-4451 GCA_043749245.1 Bacteroidota bacterium
TAGAATCATACGCTATTGATGGGTTAGCCAAAATTTATGTGGCAGCAAATGATTTAAATAATGCTGAAAAATATTTTCATGAATGCTTAACTATTAGAGAAGAACTAGATTTTAAATCTGGTATGGCAGAAACTAATTATCAATTAGGAGATTTATATTTAAAAATAAATCGTTTGGATTATGCACTGTCTTATTTAACTAAAGCCTTAAAAATAGCCCAAGAAATACAGGCTAAAGAAGTAGTTTATAAAACACACAAATCACTATATAAAGTATACGAAAAGCAATCTAATAACACTAAGTTCATTGATCACTTTAAAAATTATTACACTTTAAAAGAAGAATTTTTTAGCGAAAAAAATAAACAAAAATTAAAAGGCGCAGAAATGCAAGTCAGCATTTCTCAAATGGAAAAAGAAAAAGAATTACTTTATCAAAAAAATAAACAGTTAGAGCAACTCTCTAACGATTTGGTGATATTAAGTGATTTAGGGAAAAAAATTACGTCATTACTATCTGTAGAGGCTATCAATAAAACTGCATACGATATTATTAATAATATGATGGATGCTCCTGGTTTTGGTATTGGCGTCGTTTCTAATAACCATACTGAGCTTATTTTTCCCGGATATATAGAAAAAGGTGTGGTATTACCTTCCAGTGGTTACGATTTGTCGGATGACAATAGATTAGCTACTGTTTGCTTCCATAAAGAGATGGACATCGTGATTAATGATTACGACCTAGAAGCAGTGAATTTTATAAAAAAGCGTTTAAAACCAGTGGTGGGCGAATCGGTTCAATCTATTATTTACCTTCCACTTAAAGTTGGCGACAAAAAATTGGGCGTACTTACCGTTCAAAGTTTTAATAAAAATGCGTTCGATGATTATCAGGTAAACTTAGTAAAAAATTTAGCAATCTATTGTGCCATTGCTATTGAGAATGCAACGCTCTATGAGAATTTAGAAGAACGTATTGAAGAACGAACGCGTGAAGTCATTCATCAAAAAGAACAGATTGAAAAGGCTCACGAAAATACACGTTTGTTGAGTAAAATTGGGCAACACATTACATCTAATGTAAATTTTGAAGCAATTTTTGTTGAGCTGCATGAAAACATTAATAAACTAATGAATGCCGATTGTTTTGGAGTGCGTATATATCATCCGGAACTTAATGAAATAGAATATCGTTATGAAATTGAAAGAGGCGAATCCATTGATCCTATAAGTGTTTCGATGGATAACGATGATAATTATTCTGTATGGTGTGTAAAAAATAAAAAGGAAATCTTCATCAATGATAACTTAAATGAATATCACAAATACACTAAAAAAATCGTAGTACCATCTGGCGATATGTCAAGCTCTCTATTGTTTTGTCCAATGATGATTGGAGAAAGAGTTGTTGGTGTCATTACAGTGCAAAGCTTTAGTACGAATGCATACATGCCTTTGCACATGGACATTTTAAAAACCTTAGGAAGTTACACGGCAATTGCACTCGAGAATGCCAATTTAGTTGAGAACCTTGAAGATAAAGTTGAAGAACGAACCAAAGAAGTTGTTAAACAAAAAGAAATTATTGAAGAAACAAATAAGCATATTACAGATAGTATCAAATATGCTAAGCGTATTCAAGAAGCATTTTTACCCACTGAAGAAAATATTTGCACCCACTTAAAAAATGCGTTTGTATTATACAAACCAAAAGATATTGTGAGTGGCGATTTTTATTGGATCGAAAAAAAGGGAAATAAAATTTTATTTGCAGTGGTCGATTGCACGGGACATGGCGTTCCAGGAGCATTTATGAGCATCATTGGATTTAATGGTTTAAATCAAGTAGTGAATGAATATAATTATACTAAACCTTCTGAAATATTAACACAACTTAATAAAAACATTAGTAATACGTTGAGTCAAAAAGTAGAGGATTCTAAAATTCGTGACGGAATGGATATCGCTATCTGTTCTATTGATTTAGAAAATAAGACAATGGAATTTGCCGGAGCTTTTAGTCCCTTATTTATTGTACGTGACGGAGAAGTATTGAAAACAAAAGGTGATAAGCACCCGATTGGAAATTTTGTTGGCGTAGAAAATTATGAATTCACGAATCATGAATTTAAATTATTGCCAAATGATAAGATCTATATTTTTTCGGATGGGTTTGTTGATCAGTTTGGAGGTTTAGGAGGCAAAAAATTAAAATATAATGCATTTCGAAAATTGTTACTTGATAATTACCAAAAACCGATGCCAGACCAAAAAATAGCTATTAATGCTTTTTTTGAAGAGTGGCGTGCTGGCTACGAACAAATTGATGATGTTTGTATGATTGGAGTTGCGATTTAAATTAATCCATCAATCAATTCAATTGACCTTAATTTATTTTTAAAATTTAGAACAATTCCAAATAAGCATATTTTAGTCTGTTTCTAAACCTAATTGGGCTTAAACTTGTTATTTATTTGATAAAACGGGTAAAAAAAATTGGTTTAAACGCTTACCAATTATACATTTGCCGAGTAAAAAACTAATACACAAAATTTATGAGTACAGGATTCTTAAAAACATCAGTTGGAAAAAAAGTATTAATGGGCCTAACGGGGTTATTTTTAATTTCGTTTTTAGTTGTTCATGTGAGTATAAACTCTGCTATCTTTTTTAATGATGGTGGACAAACATTTAATGCTGGCGCCGATTTCATGGCTCATAATCCTGTAATCCGTATTATGGAAATTGTCTTATTTGCCGGGTTAATCATACATATTGTGCAAGCACTAATGCTAACTTTAGCAAATAAAAAAGCGCGCCCTGTTGCTTATGCTAAAATAGATGGAGCGGCTAATTCTAGCTGGTATAGCCGTAGTATGGGAATTTTAGGTTCTTTGTTATTAATTTTTTTAGTTGTGCATTTATCTCATTTTTGGATTGATACTAAAATAGCAGTATTTAAGCACGAAGAGCACAATACTTATTTAGATATGAAAGAAGTATTTTCTCATTGGTACATTGTACTTATTTATTTAGTGGGTGTTATCTCATTATGTTACCACTTATTACATGGCTTTCAATCAGCTTTCCAATCATTAGGACTTAATCATAAAAATTACACACCGCTTATTAAAAAAGTAGGCGTATGGTTTTCAATCATTGTTTGCTTATTGTTTGCATCAATGCCTGTGTGTATGTTCTTAAATATTATTAAATAATTTTCAATTTCATATTTTTAATTTTTCATTATGAGTAAATTAGATTCAAAAATTCCAGAAGGAGCGATAGTCCAAAAATGGTCTAAATACCGTTCTACTGTTCACCTTGTAAATCCTGCCAACAAACGTAGTTTAGAAGTGTTAGTAGTTGGTTCTGGTTTAGCTGGTGCTTCGGCAGCTGCTTCATTAGCAGAAATGGGATATAAAGTAAAAGTATTTTGTTTTCAAGATTCTCCACGTCGTGCGCACTCTATTGCGGCTCAAGGTGGAATTAATGCTGCAAAAAATTATCAAAATGATGGTGATTCCACATATCGTTTATTTTATGACACTATTAAAGGAGGCGATTACCGTGCACGCGAAGGAAATGTTCATCGTTTAGCGGAAGTGTCTTCATCTATTATTGACCAGTGTGTGGCTCAAGGTGTGCCTTTAGCTCGCGAATATGGTGGATTATTAAGTAACCGTTCGTTTGGCGGTACTCAAGTACAGCGTACGTTTTATGCGGCTGGACAAACCGGTCAACAATTATTATTAGGCGCATATTCGGCTTTACAACGTCAGGTTGGTATGGGCGCTGTTGAATTATGTGCTCGTCACGAAATGTTAGATGTAGTTACTATTGATGGCATTACTCGTGGCATTATTGCCCGTAATTTAATTACTGGCGAAATGGAAAAACATTTCGGTCATGCAGTTTTATTATGCACTGGCGGATACGGAAATGTATTTTACTTATCTACTAACGCGATGGGAAGTAACGTAACAGCTGCTTGGAAAGCTCACAAAAAAGGCGCATTCTTTGGTAATCCTTGTTATACTCAAATTCATCCAACATGCATTCCTGTTTCAGGAGACCATCAATCTAAATTAACGTTGATGTCCGAATCGTTGCGGAACGATGGGCGTATCTGGGTTCCTAAAAAAGTGAATGACACTCGCAAAGCGACCGATATTCCTGAAGAAGAAAGAGATTATTATTTAGAGCGTCGCTACCCTGCGTTTGGTAACTTAGTGCCTCGTGATGTGGCTTCTCGTGCGGCTAAAGAACGATGCGATGCTGGTTATGGCGTTGGTAATTCTAAAATGGCGGTGTATTTAGATTTTGCTTTTAATACAGCTCGTTATGGAAAAACAGAAGCGATTAAGCAAAATATTCATAACCCTAGTCAAGAGCAAATCATGACTTTAGGAAAAGCAGTAGTAAAAGAAAAATATGGTAATTTATTTA
>JAYVDU010000294.1:0-34075 GCA_043749245.1 Bacteroidota bacterium
CCGCAGTTATTTTTTGTAACAAATTCAGAATAGTCACCTAAATTCCTTGAAATAATTACAGGTAAACCACAGGCTAAATATTCTGCAAATTTCACGGGAGAAGCCACTTGATTGGTGACTGTATTTTCTCTGATTAATAACCCGTAATCTGCTGCTAATAGGTATTTAGGGACTTCATTTGGTTGCACATGGAAACAAAATACTCTGTTTTGAAATTCATATTCCAGTTTTAAAATATGCTCATCTTTATGAGCTAGAAAAATTAATTTAGCGTGGGGATGCTTTGTTAATAATGGTTTAATAAAGTCATTCAGTAAATTAAAAGATTGCCAGCCTGCAATAGACCCTGAATAAATAAAAGCGATATCGTTATTATTTAATCCTATATATTGCCTTGTTTGTTCGATACTTTCGGGAGAAATTAAAATTTCTTCATATATTTTATTTAATGTACAAGGAATAATAACATGATTAGATCCTTCATACTTAAATTCTTTTTGCCAATATTTTACTAATTTTCCAGAAACGGCTATCCTATAATCAGTTTTAAGAACGACTTCTTTTTCTAATTCAAAAATCTCATTCACTAACTTTTCATTAGTAACAACCTGATATTCTTTCCACTCGGCAGTAATAGCTCCTCTGCCGTCGTATATAACTTTTTGAATTCGATTTTTATGTTTTTGGATGAGTGCCAATTGGGTAGCTAACACGCTTCTTCCAATAATTGTAGTTGGTTTGTAAATTAGAGTAAGAATGGTTAATACAAAGGTGTTTAATCTCCAGCGCTGAACGCCTGGAAACATAGGTAATACAATTGCTTCTGGCAATTCGTGTTTTATTTTACTTCTGTTTTTGAAAAAACTTCTGATAGAAATAAAACAAACAAGTTTTGTCTGAGTTTTTAATTCTGATTTAAAAAATTTCACAACATCAATGACTTGACTTGAAAAAATTCCTGAAGGAGAGTCGTTATAGGTTAAATAAAAAATCAAAGCTGAGTAATAATAAATTCTAAAATTCGTTCAGTAGATTTTCCGTCCCAATATTTTGGAATAGTTCCTTTTTTATAGGTGTTGTTTTCTATTTGAGTTATGTATTTTTTTATAATATTTAATTCAAAAGGAATTAATGTATTTGTTCCTTCCGATACGGTAATAGGTCTTTCTGTATTTGGACGAAGTGTTAAGCAAGGGATGCCAACAAAAGTTGATTCTTCTTGAATCCCTCCACTATCAGTTAATATGAAGCGACTATGTTTAATCAATTTTTGAAAAGCAAAATAGTCAAGTGGTTCTGTGAATATCAGATTTTTATTATTGATGACTTCATTTTTTAAGCCAAATTCTTCCATTTTTTTTAATGTGCGGGGATGAATTGGAAACACGATCTTATATTTTTGAGAAATAAATGTAATTAGCTCGCATAATTTTTTTAATTCTATCTCATTATCAACCGTTGCTGGTCGGTGCATTGTCATTAAAATATATGGAGTGTTTTTTAATTCTAATTTATCTAAGATAATCGATTCATCTATTTGTTTCGTAAATGCCACAAGCGTATCAATCATTGTATTACCCGAAAACAAAATAGAAGCGTCGGAAATACCTTCTTTTTTTAAATTATCATAACCACTTTGTTCTGTAACAAAAAACAGGTTACATAATTTATCAGTAATAATTCTGTTATGCTCTTCGGGCATTGTATTATCAAAGCTTCTTAAACCACTTTCAATATGTGCTAATTTTATGCCCATTTTATTAGCAGTAATAGATGCGGCTACCGTAGAATTTACATCTCCAACCACCACAATTAAATCGGGTCTATATTGGGTATTAACAAGACACTCTAACTTCAGCATGATGTCTGCTATTTGAGAGTTAGGCGAATCTTGAGCAATGTTTAAAAAGTAATCTGGTGTTAAATTAAATTGTCTAAAAAAAACATCAGCCATTTTATCATCATAGTGCTGCCCTGTATGAACTATTTTAAGGTCAATAGAAGGAAATTTAAGAGCCTGCTTTTTGAATTGTGTGACTTTTATAAAGTTTGGTCGAGTACCAATAACAATAAGAATTTTCATTTATAACTATTTAGTAGTTTTATTTAATTGTATTTTTTTTGAAATCCTAATTAAGATTATAATTATCAGTTGCTTTTGTTTGACCCTGAATAACGGTATCGTATATGTTTTGAATTTTAGTCATAATCGTTTTTTCGCTAAATCGAATAGCGCAGTCTTTACTAATATTTTCTTGATGATACGAATGATAGTGCTCTGCTAAATACAACATTGAATTACAGAATAATTTTTCGTCAAATTCATTAACAAGTAACCCATTTTGTGGATTTACTATATCTTTTGGACCCTTTGAATCCGTTGTAATGATAGGTCTTCCGGCAGCAAGTGCCTCTATTAAAACAACCCCAAATGTTTCATAAACACTCGCTAAAAGAAATATATGACATTTATCTAAATAAAGTTTCACCTCTTTTCTTGACAAACTTCCTAAAAAAATTATTTTATCTGATAGTTTAAGCGCTTGCGTAGCTTGTATAAGTTTTTTTTTATATTGCTCGGTTTCTTTATTTGTAGATTCGCCTCCAATGTAAAGTATTGAATTTGGGTATTTTTGAATAAATAAAGCAAAGGCATTTATTATTAATAAATGATTTTTTCGTTCTGTTAAAAATGAGTTTGTAAAAAAAACAAGTGGCTTATTTTTTTCTATGACATTTTCTATTCTGTTTTCAAAAAACAGTGGGGAAACCATATTATTTACTACATGAAATTTTTTTGGAGAAATTGATAAAAGATTAGATAATTCTTTCTTAAAACTTTCACTTACAACAATATTTGCTTTTGAGTGCTCAAATATTTTTTGAGAATATTTAATATCAACAGAATTTGTAATAGTTTTAGAGAAAAAACTAGTTGAATGTTCTGTTATTATATAAGGAATCCCTAATTTTTTACTGATATAATAAGTTGCAATACCGCCCCAAAAAACAGAATGCGCATGGATAACATCTGGCTTACCATACAGCTTAATATATTCTTCCATTTTTTTGATAGCTACTAACCCTAAGTACCTGTAGTTAATACTGCGATTGCGAGGTATGATTGCTTTAACATTAAACTGTATTGTATTTAATCCTTCATCATTTTTTTTTATAAAAAACTGTTTTTCTTTACTTGAATAAGAATTAAAAGCAATATGCATTAGCCCTACTGTATTACCTAAACTTTGCAAGCCCCTGGCTTGCTCTTCAAAAAAGGAACCTAATACTGGGTTTTGTTCGGTTTTATACCAAGATGGGATAATTAAAATATGCATTAAACAATTTTTTGAATCCAAATACTGCCTTTAAAAGGAACGCCTACTTCATAATATTTTAAATTTTCTTTTAATAAATCAGAGTGATCCTTGTGCATATAATGCGACATCCAAAGTATTTTATAACTATTATTATTACATAAAAAAGCTTGTAATAAATATTGTTCTAGCCATATTCTTTCTCCGCTTCTAATCCATGATTCAGGGTACTCGTAAGGGAAAAATATATCATGAATATGAACAATTACTCCCTTATTTAAGCGTGGCAATAATTCTAATATTTCGTAATTAACGTCCCCATCAATTTTAACTGTATGTGTTGAATCTAAAAATAAAACATCATTTTCTTTTAGTTTATTAAATACGCTTAAATCCACGTCTTGTATAAATTTATCTAAAATAGTTGTTAAGCCTGGTATTCCTTTTTTTAAATTTTCATTAGGATAAGGCTCAATGGCTGTAAAATTGAATGATTTAGTGTTTTCTTTTTCATTACATAAAAGAGCTTTTGCTGTAATCATGGTGCTGTATCCGGAACCTACTTCTATAACCTGTGCGGGTTTAAAATGCCTAATCATACAATGCAAAATTTGCGAATCAACGCTTCTAAAAGATGTTTGGCTAATATTAAAATCGAAATAATTTTCAGATTTTAAAGGCCATGCATCGTATTCTGTTTTATACTTAGAGGCGAATAATTTAAATAAAGCAATTTGTTCAGCTTCATTTATATCAATTCCGATCAAATCACTTTTTCTTGTAAATGCCGATTCACTTAGTGTATTTAGGTCAGGGATGTTAGAATAATAGTTGTTTCTAGTTACATTTATACCATATTTTTGCCAATAAGATAAAGGTTTAAAAAATAATATTTTTTGAAATATTCGCCTTTTTATTTTAAAAATTAAGTTTGCCATGTTTGTTTAAAGTTATATATTATTTAGTAATCTAACCTGTTTTTATCTTCCAACATACTTGTATTTATAAGTATGTTGGAGGATATTGGATAGTATTAATTTAATCCCTTATTTTTTGAAAGTAATACATTTTATAATTACCAATTTTAATTGTAAATATTTAATAATTTCTTTACAAAAAAACTCGTTCTGAATATTGGTCTCTGATTAAAATGTTACTGTTTTTTTTTAATTTCCAATTTAAATAGCAATCCATTCTGGCGGGCACATTTTTGGGTTATTTAACGCAATATCTTTATACCAATTAGTTGGATATATAACGTGTTTTTTATCTTTATTTGAGATAAACGCACTCCACCAAGCAAAAGTGCTATTCGCAATAATAAAATGTTTGCACTGAGTCATTAAATAAAAATGACCTTCCGATTTTTCTCCTGAAAGAGTTGCATCAACAAATATTGTTTTTTTGTTAGTGCTAATGTTTTTTTTACACCACTCTAAATCATCTGAAAATATAAAGTATGTAGGATTAATTATTAAATCGTTAAATTTAGATATAGCTGTTTTATAATAATCTAAATCTAAAGCGCCAATAGTTTTACTATACAAGCTACTTGTAATTAAATCAGCCCTGCGCACATGTAAACAAATAGATTCCGAATTTAAAATTTGTAACTCTATTTCTTTTAATCCGATAATAGAATTTATTTTTGACTTATTTATTTTAAAATCAGAAATTATTTGAGGTTCAAACTCCTTAAAAAACATATAAGACTGCCATCTACCAACATAACATACATTTTTATTAAAATCAAAATAAGTATGATCTATATTGTTATTTTTTTGAACGATGAGTTTCTTTGGACTTATTGTATTAACAAATTTTCGGGTAATTTTTTTTAATACACTGTTATTTATATTACCATTAAATAAATTTATTTCATCTTTTGTAGCCCATCTATATGTTTTTAAATCAAAAATATCCAAATCAAAATTTCGATGAGTATTAATTTCATTATTTTCTGATTTATCTTCTAATAAAGATTTATCTAATACTAACGTTTTATTATATTTTAGTGATAAGCTTCTTCCAAATGCATATTGAAACATTTGATTACCAAGCCCACCCATTAGTCTAATTACAATCATTTATCAAATAGAAAAGGCTCTAGTTCTTTTGCACGAGACAAAAATGAATGATTTTTCAATGTACGTTCCATTCCTGCTAAAGCCATTTTTTTTATTTTGTCATCATCATTCACTATATTATTTATTTTTAATAAAAGGTCTTCTGCATCATTAAATACAATAACCTCTTTATCAATTTCGAAAAGGTCTTTTACATTATCTTGATTAGAAGTTAATAACAATGTACCCGAACCTGTTATTTCGAATAAGCGTTTGGCGCCTGCGTATTTATTCCAATCTATTCCATCGTCTTCATGTCCAGTTGTATTTATATGTATTGCCATTTTATAGTTCCGGTATTCATTATACATATCTAATCCATGTAAAGGCTCTTTCATGTATTTATAAACTAATGAATTTGTGCGCAAACTTTCTTTCCCAGTACCGTGTATAGTTAAATTAACACCCTGTTGTAATAAATATTCTAATACCTCGAATCGATGGTGGTGCCCTAACGTGAAACTACCTATAAATATCACATCCCCTTTAAACGAATCTGTTTTTTGTTTAAATTGAGAAACTATACTATCGTCAAAAGCTTGTTGTATATAAGCTGTATTTATTTTTTTGTTTTCAAAATATTCTTTTAATTGTAATGCTGCTGTAATAATCAAATCGAACTTGTGGTATGGGAATCTTATTGACTCATTCCATACTGGACAGCTCCATTGTAACACTATTTTATTTGTGTGTTTTTTTAATTCAATAATTTGTTTTTCTGTAATAAAAATGTTTGAATAAACGTAAATAATTTCTGGCTTATATAACTTAACTTGATGTAATAAAACAGAAAACTGAATTGAGTTAAATGAATTCCTATATTGTTTTAAGATCCGAGATTTAAAACTTCGTATCGGCTTTTCTATTAGCCATTTAAAATAGATTAGTTTATTATTTTCTTTAGCCCATTTTAATTGTATTGGATTACATTCTGGAATTACAATATTGTAATTATAACCAAGTTTATCAAAGGCTTTTGCCATACTATCAGATTGATAGTGTTTTTTAGAAATTAAAGTTTCTAATGTTTCCTCATAGCTCTTAGTATTTAGTTTTTGTGAACCATTTGTATAAAAATAGTTGTAGTCCTCTAGTAAAAATAAAATATTAGGCATACTTTATTTTTTTAAAACCAACATTTTTTTTAATGGCACTAAATAGTTTACTATAATTTTCAATCTCAACTTACGAATTCCTTTTACGAATTTCACAAATAATACATCGTTTTCTGTGCCATAAAACTGGTGAGAAATTGGTTTTTCTGTCATCAGTTTTTCCCATTCATTCTTTGAAAAGTTTAATTTTTTAAGCACATACTCTTCTAACTCTTCTATTTCTGACTCTACTAATGGTGGGTTATTTTTTAATTCTTCAATAGCTTGTTCTTTACTAATTTCATTATTTAAAATTAGGTTTGATAAATGCGCCACTCGCTTATCTACGCCAAATTTACGAGGCAAAATATAACCTTGATAAAACTTTGTCCAATTAGATTCGTAATGCTTTCCACCATAATCTTTCCAGCCAAACTCATCAATAATTATTTTTTTTACATCTGTTTTTTTGTATTCAATATAATTTAGTATATCAATTGCTTTTGTATTGAAAATCCATTTTAAAAAAAACAGCTTGGTAAATCCTAATTGCGGAAAGGTTTTTAAAGGAACGATTCCAAATTTTTTATGTATATTTTTAATATTAGTTAAGTCGTTTTTTGCATACACCCAATCCTTTCCCATCACATATTCTGTTGCCAAATTAGTGCCCGTTACAATGTGTTTAATGTTATATTTTCTACACAATTTATATAAAGATGCTACAATCATGTGGTCCGATAATACTTCAATATCAATAACAGATGCTTTTAAATACGAGCGTTGCAGGTCTTTAAACTCTTCCCAATTAACAACATACGTTTCCAAATCAAAACCCGTTTTATATATAATATTTTCAATATTTTTTACTGCTAGTTCAGAATTCCATCCATTATCAAAATGAACTGCCAAAGCCCTTAACCCCAATTTTTTTACTAAATAAGCCACGTAAGTACTATCTACTCCTCCACTTAATCCAATAATACAATCGTAGGTCTTTCCTTTACCATTTTTCTTTATATCAATAATATGTTCTTGTAATTCTTTTTCTAAAACAGAGGCTGATCTGCCAAAGGTATAGGATTTCATTATATCAAAACCAGTACAATAATTACAAACACCATGTTCATTAAACGATATTTCATTTGTTGTATGGCTATCCATCAAACATTTATTGCATTGTTGATAAGGTATATGTTCTAAATTTTTCAAATTAATTTTCTGAAATTATATGGGCATTTATAATGCACCAGGCATGAACTGCGGTAGCTGGCGACCATGATTTGTTTTTAGTAAGATTTGAATATTCTGTACTCAACTCTTTACCATTCCAATAATTTGATGAAATAAATGATTGACTATTAAATATATCTAATGCAAATTCGGATAACACTCCATTGAGCCAATTTGCAGTTGGTGCTGCAAGTCCAATTTTAGTTTTACGTTCCAAAATCTCTTGCGGCACTATACCTTTCATGGCATCTCGTAATATTCGTTTTGTAAATCCATTTCCAATTTTTGAACTCTGGGGCAAACTCCATACATATTCAACCAATCTATAATCTAATAATGGCATTCTTATTTCTATAGAATTTTGCATCGCTGCTCTATCAAAATCACGCAAATTATAGGGTAATTCTAAATACTGAAATTGCTTATACAAATATTGACTAGCGTGTCCGTGTATGGCTTTAGGTATATTTAAACAGGGAGGTGTTTTACCTACAACATTCTTCAAAATTGTTTTCAGTTTATTTTTAATAGATGGTTTAAATTTTTCGGCAATTTTTGCAATTTTATTATTTAAAGATTCTATTTCTAAGGGGGTAGTTGTATCTTTAGACATCAATAAATACAGCTCTGCTAATTCTTTTTTATTTTCAAGATTGTTTAAATGAGCCTCAAATAAGACTTCGTATACCGCCGATTTGTAACCGTATAATAATTCATCGCCCGCATGCCCATCTAATGAAACCGTGATATTATTTTGGTGCATGGCTTTATACACATCTGTTAACGATATTATTGGAGTTCCAGTAATATTATCAAATAGTTTAGTTGAGGATACAATATCTTTAGTTAAGTTTTCGTAATTATTTTCTATAATTTTCACATCCGCATTCATACGCTTCTGTATTAATTTTACAAAATCTGCTTCATCAAGATCCGTGCCAGGGAAACTAATTGAAAAAGCTTGTTGCCAATTTTTCGGTAAACGATTTTCGTTAAAATTTTGCTTTGCTAAATTTTGTATCGTACAAAACACAGAAGATGAATCTATACCGCCACTAAGCGCTGAAGCTACAGATACATCACTTCTTAGTCTTAATTTACAGGCATCAAAAAATAATTCTTTAAAATAATCAACTTGTTCGTTATAATTTTTTGAAATCGGTTTTATGTTTTCTGATAATTCATACCATTTTTTTATCACCATGTGTTGTTTATTAATGATAGCAAAATGGCCTGGTTTTAATTGGCTAATATTTTCGAAAATTGTTTTTCCAGTTGGCTCTAATAAGCCTGGTGAATGAATTGAATAAATAAAATTTTCGGGGTGTATGGTTCTTTTATAATATGGTAACTCTTTAAATGCGATGGTTTCTGATGCAAATGCAAATAGTTTGTTTGGAATGTAAATATAATGCAAAGGCTTTACTCCAAATCTATCACGGGCTATACATAATTCTTTTTTAGATGGCTGGTAAATGGCAAATGCAAACATCCCATTAAATTTATGCAAACAGGCGATATCCCATTTTTTATATGCTGCTAAAATAACTTCAGTATCTGACGACGACTTAAAATGAAAACCATCTTTCACTAACTCTTCTTTTATTTCTAAAAAATTATAAACCTCACCATTATAAGTTATCCAATAATCATCATTACCATAAGACATGGGCTGCTTTCCGTCATCACTCAAATCGAGTATTGACAAACGACGATGCCCTAACGCTAAATTTGCTTCATCAAATACATGGTATCCTCCGCCATCTGGGCCACGATGCCGCATAGTATCAGTAAATGATTGAATGGTGTTTAATTCAACTTTCGTTTCAAAATCCCATATTCCGGCTATACCACACATTATATTGGTTCTATTAATTTTAAAAATTGTCTATAATTAATTTCTGCACTATAATTTTCTTCCCAAAATTTTCTTATTACATCGCGGTTAAATATCCTTGTTTTATTATTTAGTTCAACGATGTAGTTTGCCAATTGTTCGATTTCTTTATTTGGTTCAAATAAAATACCTGTTTCTTTGGTTACTATTTCCTTAATACCTCCCACGTTGGGAGCCATAATCGGTATTCCAAAACTAATAGCCTCCATCAGCGACACTGGTAAACCCTCACTTTTACTTGTATTTATAAACAAATCAACATAATTATTTTTATAAAAATCAAACACTTTTTCTTGACTTAATTGCCCTTTAAACTCTACTGTAATATTACTTGGAAGTTTTTTTACTGCGTCTTTTACTATCTCAATCTCATCGCCATCACTCCCAATATGTATCCAATGTAATGAAAATTTAATTTGTGCCAAAATTTGAGGAATTGAAGATACATTTTTGAAATGATAAAATGATGAGCAACTTACTAAAACAAATGATTTACCGTTACTTTTTAAATGGCTTATTCCATTATCGTTTGTGCCCAATCTGCTTAACGCTACTTTATTTTTACAAGCAGGATAGGTTTTCGAAATATGATTTAATCCGTCGTTGGAAATGGCTACAATTTTATTTATTTTTTGAATTTGAAAATTTCTGAATGGAAAAAAAAAGTTAAATTCTTTATGTTGATATTCATAAACATCGCCGCCGTGTATGCGTGTAATTAATGTATTTATTTTTTTTTCTGATTTTAAAATTGACAATAAATGAGTCCAGTTATCAAACCAATAAGTGTAAAAAACAGAATTGCTACTTACACTTAATGTATTCAGAACTATCAACAGTTCTTGTGCATTATTATATGCAGTATTAAACTGTGCAAAATAATACCTTAGCTTAAATAGATAACGATGAAGGTATTTAAAATGAAACACTTCAGCAGCCATCGTTTTTAAAAATGGAACTATGTTTTTTTTATGATTAGTTGCAAATTCAAAATGATGTATTTGAATATTATCTGGTAATTTCCTGTCATATAAGGTATCCGACAAGGATTGAAAAATATGTATTTGGTGGTATTTTTTTGATAAGAACAGTAACTCAGCATATAAAAAAGTATCACTTTTTAACGAATAAGTAAAAATAATTAATTGATTATCCACTGTTCTTATTCTTTACTTTGAATTTATAATATTTAAATATTTTTGAGCTAATCCATCCATTGTATAAGATTTGTTTACTATTGCTTTATTGTTAAGCACACATGTTTGTGCAAATTCATTATTGTTAAGTATTTTGTTTATAGTTTCCGCTAACTCAACCTCATTAGTTGAGCTAAAAAATAATGGGTAATCTTTTCCTAATACTTCTATGTGAGGCTCTATATCTGAAGCTATTAAAGGCACTTCGAAAGCCATCGCTTCTAAAATAGCATTTGGCATCCCTTCGCTTAATGAAGGGTGTACTATTATATCACAAATATGGATAGCGTTTGAAATATTTTCATTTTCATAATGAAACGTAATAGATTGATTAATTAAATTTTGTTGGCATACTAATTTATCACTCTCGCTAAATCTCCCAATAAAAAAAAGTTTGATGTTTTTATTATTTAATAAAGCGTAAGATTTAATAAGCGTGCTGTGATTTTTTTTTGGTGCATAATTTGCTACAACTCCAATAACAATATCCGTGTCTTCAAAATTAAATGTTTTTTTAGTTTTCTTATTAATTGTATTTAAATTAATTTGTATGCCATTAGCTATGATGCTACTCTTTTTACTTTCGTTGTAATATTGCAACACATAATTGAGTGAAGATGCGCTATTACCAACTATTTTGAATGCATTATTAATAGCAATTTGTTCTATTTTACATTTTGTAAATGGTGGAATACCGGTGTCACGTTGGTTCCATATTACTTTACAATTTTTATAATCATTACTAAAATAACTAGCAATTACATTAGGCTCGTAACAATACGAAAAAATAAAATCGGGTTTTACTTGCTTAACAATAGTAAGGTAATTATTTTTTATAGCTTTAAATTTTAAATGCGCTTTAAATTTTGATATGCTGAACCCAGATATTTTATAAAAATTAAAATAATAAAAATCAAAAGGGATTTCAATACAAGTTATATCATAACGCAGAGCCTCTATTTCAATTGGACCTCCTTTATACTGAGCAGCTAATACAACATGGTAGTTATGCCTTGTTTTTAATTCTATTGCTAAATTTAAGGCTTGTCTTTCGGCTCCACCAGCTTCAAAACTTGGCAAATAAAATAATATAGTTTCGGTTGTTATGTTCAACTTAACTGTTGCTTATAATATTGTACTGTTTTTTGTAAGCCAACTTTAATATCCACTTTTGGTGAAAATTGAAGCAATGATTTTGCTTTATTTATATTTGCAAAACTATCTTTGATGTCTCCTTTACGCTCTGGCGCATAAATTACTTTAATGGTTGATTCCAATTCTTCAGCAATTAATTTAAACAATGTATTTAAGGGCGTTGTGCCACCATAAGCAATATTAAATATGTTTCCAAATGCTGCATCTTCCTTGGTATTTGCTGCCAATACATTAGCTTGAATTACGTTTTCAATGTATGTAAAATCACGTGTAGTAGTACCATCTCCAAAAATAGTAGGCGATTCATTTTTTAATAAATGAGTAACAAAAATAGGTATTACAGCAGCATAAGGGCCATTGATGTTTTGTTTAGGTCCAAACACATTAAAGTAACGCAAGCCGATGGTTTGCAAACCATAGGTTTTATAAAATACGTTGGCATATAATTCATTTGTTTTTTTTGTAACTGCGTAAGGCGATAATAATTCACCTGTAATGGTTTCTATTTTTGGCATTGTTTTATCATCGCCGTAAACCGAGGATGAGGATGCATATATAAAACGTGTCACTTTATTTTGAACACAAGCATGTAGCATGTTTAAAAAACCAGTAACATTAGCAAAGTTAGATGCTATAGGGTCGTTAATGCTTCGAGGTACGCTGCCTAAGGCGGCGTGATGTAAAACAACATCTGTATTTTTTGTAGCATTTAAGCAATCGTTATAGTTAGTAATATCGCCGTTTATGAATTCAAAATTCGTGTATTCTTGTAAATGTTTGATATTACTCATATAGCCCGAGCTTAAATTATCCAATACCCGCACAAGCTTAGCGCCATTCAATACAAAATATTCGGCTAAGTTACTTCCTATAAAACCTGCGCCACCAGTAATTAAAATAGTAGTTTCCTTAAAATTAAAATTGGTTTTAAAATTATATTCCATTGTTTATTTTTTAAATTGGGTTAACCATTCTTCTAAAAACAACATCAGCCACATACCACCTGTGTTTTCTGAATTTAGTAATTGTTGTAACGAGTCTTGATTAAAAAAAGTAGAGATATGTGAGTTTTTAGATAACACACTGTCATTTAATTTATCTCGTAGTTGTCCTTCGTTCGAAAACCATTTACTTAAAGGGATTCCAAAGCCTTGTTTTTGTCGGTAAACAAATTCTTTAGGGAATTGTTTTTCTAGTAGTTTTTTTAATAATTGTTTTCCTTCCCAATGATTATTGGCATCTCTACTTATGTTCATTTCTTCGGGTATAGTTGCTGCAAATTCCCATACTTCTTTATCTATCAATGGTGTGCGAACTTCTAAACTGTGACACATACTGGCCACATCCACCTTAGTTAAAATATCATAAGGCATATATGTTTTAGCATCCATGTATTGGACTTTATTAGCTAAGGAATAATTTTTCGTATTTTCAAAAAAAGCTTCAAAGCCTTCTGGTTGGCTTTTTTGCGAAGCTTTAAATTCATCTTTCCATAATTTATTTCTCCAGTTAGTATCTAAATATTCAATATGGCTTAACCAATAATTAAGGGTGTCTTTTTTTGGATAACGTGACGGTAAGTATTTTTCTAAATACGGATATAGCGTTTTCTTAAATCCTGTTCTGTAATTAATTGGCATAAATTTCATCCAATTAGTATAAGAGCTATAGCCGGCAAAACACTCATCACCACCATCGCCACTTAATACCATAGTTACATGTTTTTTTGCTAATTCACACACATAGTAAGTTGGCAGTGCTGAGCTATCGCCGAAAGGTTCGCCATAATGTTGCACTAATTTTGGCAATAAATCCAAGGCATTTGGTTGCACTACTTGCGTGTAATGTTCTGTTTGATATACTTTTGCGGCTTGCTCCGAATATTTTAATTCGTTATAAGCTTCTTCCTCAAAACCGATACTAAACGTTTTTACTTTTTGGGGCAAAATTTCGCTCATGTATTTTACAATTAATGTCGAATCAATACCTCCTGATAAAAAAGCTCCAAATGGCACATCGGATACTAAATGAGCCTTTACAGATTCTTTAATGGCAGCGTCTGTAGCCTCTAACCATTCTTCTTTTGTTTTAATTTTTTTATTAGAATATGAAATGTCCCAATACGAAATTTGTTCTGATAATTTTCCATCGAAAGAAATAGTAACGTAATGTGCTGGTTTTAATTTTTGTATGGCATTAAAAATAGTTAATGGTGCAGGTATATATTGCAGCCATAAATAATTATTAAGTGCGTTATGATTGATGGTATTGTCAAACGTAGGTAAATGTTTAAATTGCTGCAATTCACTACCAAATGCTATAGATAAGCTGTCTTTATATATATAAACTGGTTTAATTCCAAAATGATCGCGAGCTACAAAAATTTCTTTTTTAAGTATATCTACTATTGCAAAGGCAAACATGCCACGGAATTTTTTTAAACAACTAACGCCCCACTTTTCATACGCATAAATAATAACTTCGGTATCGGAGTTGGTTTTAAAATTAAAACCTGCGTGTTGCAATTCTTTTTTTAATTCTAAGTAATTATAAATTTCGCCATTAAACGTAATCCACAGTGTTTCCGATGCATTACTCATTGGTTGTGCGCCTGCAGCCAAATCAATAATTGATAATCGGCGGTGCCCAATAGCAACGTTATTAAATAACTGATGCCCAAATCCATCTGGGCCACGATGCGCAATAGCATCTGTCATCCCTTTTATAACGTACTCTTGGGCTTTTTGTTTTAAATTAATATATCCTGCTATGCCACACATTAGTTTTTAAAATTTGCAATGGTTTGTTTATATAAATCAACTACTTGATTTAGAACGATGTCGGGATGAAGTAAATCAGTTCTTTGTTTAGCAGCTAATTCAATGATTTTTTTTTCTGTTACTGATAAGTTCAAAACATGAGTAATAGTTTTTAATAACGCCAAACTATCATCTACTGGAATAACGAACCCACTTTTTTCATCATCAATTAACTGATCAAATCCGTTACCAACAGTGCCAATTACTATTTTGCTATTTGCCATTGCTTCAATACAGGTATTAGGAAAATTATCAATACGAGAAGGCAATACAACGCACTCGGCATGTTGTATAATAGGAAATAACTGGTGATGTTTGAGTGGTTCCAAATGTATAATTCTATTTTTATGTTGTCTAGCTTTATCTATTAGATAATCCCAAATTGGCATATTATTAATTTGATTAGATAATTTTTTTCCAACAAATACAAAATGTAAATTAGGTTGTTGTTCTAATAAATCAAAAATGATTTCGGCAATAGTGCCAATGCCTTTTATTAAACCTATACTTCCAAAAAAGAGAATATATGTTTTGTTTTGCAAATGCATTTTATAAATAGAATCATCTAACGCTTTTGTTGGATGAGTGTAAGGGGTTTCTATAATTTGTATTTTTTTGTAAATTAGTTTTTCTGTTATAGAAGCAACCATTTTACTTGGGCCAAAAACAGTAGTTGCTTTTTGCATGGCCTTTGTTTCAATTTTTTCTTGCATTATGGCAGAAAGATCTGAATTACCATATCCGCCAAGATCTTGGCATAATTTTGTTGAACTTGATATACGAACAATATTTGGAATGTGTTTCGGACAGTATAGTGCTAAGCCACTGATGTGGGGGTAATGAATAATGTTAAATAAGTTTTTTTTATTTTCAAACTGTATGGATTTGTTAATAAATTTTGCATTTGCTTCAAACTCTAATAAGAAATACTTTTTTTTATTCATTAAAAAAGAAAGTTTATACTTCTCAAATTTATATTTGTATTGCCATCGTAAATCGGGTATTGCTACTTTAATAATTTTTATTCCTTCAAAGATTGTATTGTTGTTTTCTTCGGCTGTTAAAAAAACGGTTACGTTGTGATTATTTTTCACTAACCATTTTGCTAACTTATATGTATAGTTTGCCAGGCCGCCATCAAAATTGGTTTCGGATATAAACTCAGTAGTTATTAAGGCGATGTTCATTTAATCTTTGACAAATAAATAAGTTCCGCATCCAGCGTCCATATCTTTATCAAGTAAGTTAAAGCCCTTTGATACAAAAAAGTTTTGTATTTGTTTGTCAGACGCTACTTCATAAGGCAAGCCTCCCAACCAATCAACAATATCGTGATACACATTCATGCCACGTAATCTTTTTTCGTTCCAGTTGAATGGATTTTTTTTCTCACTCATACGCTCTTTCATTAATGGCCAAATAAACACGCTCCATTCCATCCATTTTTTATACAATGAATTAACGCGGTTGTATTTTTTCTTTAAAAATAAATCATAATCGTAGGTATCCACACCTTGATAAATAGAAATTAAGAAATGTCCTTTTGGCTTTACTAACTCAGTGGCATTACCTATTGCTTCCCACATACTGCCTGTATGGTGCAAAACGCCCCAAGAGTATACTAAATCAAATACACCTAAGTTATTCATGTACGTTTTATCTAACACTGAGCCGTGTTCTACATGCCAATTAGCAGGCTTCCCTGCTTGTTCATACAACGATTTTGTAGCATTTACACTATTGATATCATAATCAAACGAAAATAGTTTTTTGGGTTCGTAGGTATTTAACATTAACGAGTGCATACCTGAGCCGCTACCAATATCAATAATGTCTTTTCCCTTAAGCTCTACACGGTTTTTAAACCAACGGTCAATATCGGTTAACGATCGTTTAAAATCATCTTCATCTACTGTTTTTAATAGGTTTTGCCAGTTTTTACCAAATGAGAAAGTTATTTTTTCATTGTCCATATGTTTAATTGTTGATATTTTTAATAATCGTTGTATGTGTTTTTAATATTGGTATTACTCATTAGCAACACTAACAAATTTAATCATTATATCTAAAATTCTCCAGTTGTTTCGAGGTATGCTTCTATGCGTTTTACTACATTCTCCGAATAAAAATGTTTAATCACAAATTCTCTTGAGGCTTTCCCTTTTTTAAGTCGAAACTCTTCATTTAATATTAATAATACCAACCATTTACAAACCTCTTCTGGTGTTTTGGCATCACAAATTTCGGTTTTTTGTCCTAAAACATTATCAAAAATTTCTGCCCTGGCATTTGCTATTAAAGGCCTTCCATTAGCCATCGCATCAAGTCCCCCCATCGTTACAAAACTTGTTGCAAACTGATCAAATACGATGTCGGCTTTTTTATATTCTTGCTGCACTTCGGCTTGCGATAGCTCGTTTTTCCATGTAACTAGATGCTCAATGTTTTCGATTTTTAATAGCTCAATGGTAGCATCTACATCGTCTCCTTTTTTTACAAATACAATATCTAAAGGGGTTTTGTGTTTATGATAAAAAGCGCTTATACCTTTTATCATTACATCATTTCCTTTACTATCTAATTGAGAAAAATCAATACGATTATTTACTTTATTGGTAACCCAACTAAATCGAGCGACATTAAATAATCTTATGGTTTGTGCTGTAATGGGTGCAGTATAATTAGATAATTCAGTATCAACCATTAAGGTCATCATGCGTTTTGACTCATCTACCTTTATGTCGGCCAATAAAGCATCACCATCCTTAATTAATCCTATCGGCGAATACACAAACCCAACCCCTGATTTGATTGCTTGTCGTTGTCGCTCTATTTGGCTATACAGCCAACATTTGTAACTCAATAAATAGGTGGCATTGAAAAAAAAATTACGCGGCATAAACCACGATTTATCACTAATATTAATTAATGGTGCTAATTTATAAATACGTTGCATGAATCTAAAAATTCTTGTGTTTTTGGCAACACGTACTTCTTTGGAGTTTAATTTTAATTTTTTGTTTTCAATTAATGAGTTGATATATAAATCCATTAACTTATCGGCATAAGTATAATTTGCCAAATTGGTTAAATCAGATCCAGATAATATACAAATGTGCTTAATATTCAAAAAATCCGCAAATCGAATATTAAAACCTGTTAAAAACAATAAATTGCAGGTTGATAATTTTTCTTTTACTAATTTTAATTTATCATCTGGCAAAGGATTATTAATTAAAAAAAGGTCGCAGGGGCTAATGTCTATTATCCAATCAGGATAAGGAATAGCTATATTGTTATACCTTCCTTCTGGTCGATGAAGCTTTTCTAATGAATCAACAATAAAAACTATTTCATATCCTTTTTGTTTTAAAGCAAGCGCCAACATAAACGAATAATTATTCGTGTTACCAAAAAATCCAATTTTTTTTATGTTGTTGCTTTTCATAATAATTTAAAGAACTGAAGTATGGATTGTTTAATTAAGGCAATATCTTGTTCTTCTAATAAAAAATAAAAGGGCAATCTCAATAAACCATCAGTATAATAATCGGCGTGTTGCAATTCTCTTCCATCATGTTTGTGTGCGTAATATTCACTTTTATGTAAACTTAAGTAATGAAATACAGCATGGATATTTTCATTTTTTAAATGTTCAATTAGTTGAGTTCTTGTATCTAAATTAGGGCAAACTAAATAAAACATATGCCCATTATTTGTTGAATAATCAGGTAATATGGGTAATTTAATCCCTAATGCTTCAAGTGGTTTTAGAGCAGTGTAATAGTGTTCCCAAATCGCTTTTCGTTTGGTTTGTATCTTTGCTAATTGCTCCAACTGTGCGTATAAAAATGCAGCAATAATATCGGAAGGTAAAAATGAAGAGCCTATATCTACCCAACCATATTTATCAACTTCGCCTCTAAAAAATTGAGACCGATTAGTCCCTTTTTCTCTAATAATTTCGGCACGTTGTACAAATTGTTCGTCGTTAATAACCAACATACCGCCTTCGCCCGAAATAATATTTTTTGTTTCATGAAAAGAGAAAGCTGCCATGTGCCCAATGCTACCTAAGGGTTTACCTTTGTAATACGAATCAATGGCTTGAGCGGCATCTTCTATCACATATAAATTATATTTAGTTGCTAAAGCCATTATTGGATCCATATCGCAAGCAATACCTGCATAATGTACAGGTAATATCACTTTTGTTTTGGGAGTAATTAATGCTTCTATTTTACTAACATCCATATTTGGATCATCGTTTCCGCTATCTACAAAAACAATTTTAGCGCCTCGTAACACAAAGGCATTTACAGTAGATACAAATGTATAAGATGGTGCAATTACTTCGTCACCCTCTTTTATATTAAGCAGTATAGCTGCCATTTCCAGTGCATCTGTGCATGATGTGGTTAGCAGTACTTTTTTAAATCCATAAGTTTTTTCAAAAAAATCATGACATTTTTTAGTGAACAATCCATCTCCCGAAATTTTTTTAGAAGCAACAGCTTCAGAAATATATTCTATTTCTTTACCTGATAAATAAGGTTTATTAAATCCAATCATCATTTTATTTTTTTAAACATGCAATTCCAAAACCTGTTTTGCCGTAACCATTTCCATTATATAACATATAAGTATTTCCGTTATACTTAAGTATTGATGGATAACATATCATTTCACTATCCCAGCCGTTTTGAGAAACATTAATACCAACTACTTCGTCTTTTCTTTTCCATTCTAAACCATTTGACGAGGTAGCATAACCAATTCTATAGGTGTCAATATTTTTGTTTGCTCTATAAGAATACCACATTTTATATTGATTATCTTCTTTAATAACATAAGGTTTTGATAAGGCGTACTCGCCCTCGTGCATGGTATTAATGGCGATTATGTTTTTTCTATCCCAATGGATTCCATCTTTTGATTCGGCATACTTAATCACATGGTTCATCTCATGCTGAAGTTTTCCCCATGTTAAATTAGAGCCATACCACATTTTATAAATCCCATTCTCAAATAAAATAGATGGGTATGAAATCGAAAATGGGTCTTCATCACTTCTATCCATAATGGGAGCTCTGCTTACTTTTTCAAATTTTGATAACGCGGAATTGTACTTTGCTAAACCAATGGTATTTAACCAAGGCACAGTAACTTTTAAATTCCATCCTAAATAATAAATATGTGGGATTTTATTAATGAGGATATAATATCCCATTGCTACACCACTATCATCAAATAGCCCTAATTCTCCAGGTTTTAAAACTGGTTCTGTAGAAATGCCAACAACCTTAAAAGAGTCAGCAAAATCAATATCTACAAATCCGATGTACGATTTGCTTTCTTTATCACGGCAAGTAAAATAAACCCTAAATATTGAATCTGATAAAAAAACAGCAACAGGATTAGCGGCATGCGTTTGCATCCAATCGTAATTTTTATCAGGCGAAAAAAGATGTTGTTCTTTTATCCACTCCATGTTTTAATATTCAGTTATTCGATTTGAAAATGGAGAATAAAACATTAAATTTTCAACCCCTATAAATTTCTTTTTTAAAAACTCGTGGTAGTGAGGATTTGCTAATAATACTAAATAACTATTTTTTAATATCCCACCGCTAATAGCATCTGCAATAGATATTACCTTACTATCATTGGTTTTTGAGCCCGCTCGCACATCATCGATGAAGCAGTTTACAGCTAAATTTAAATTAGTGTATGTTTGATAAAAAAAAGATGTTTCACCATATCCAAATGCCACTATCTGTTTGTTCTTGTTGTTAGTTAAAAATGTATTTAAATTTGTAATCCACTGATTTGACGTATAAAAATTTTCATTTTTTTGAAATGTAATAGTTTTTTGCGGCATTATATTTTTGCTTAAAATAAAATAAGCAATTGTAGTCATACATTTATACCCTATTTCAAATTTATCAACCGTAAAGCCATTTTGGCGGCATAGATAAATAAATTGCTGACTTGTAAAATGATGCAAATGATCTAAAAAATAAACATCAAAACTTTCTGTATCTTGTATAGGCAATCCAATAATAACGGTACTGCCTTCATGGGCTAAATGCCATTGCTTTTGCAAAAAATCATTAGGGTTAGTCGTATGTTCTATAACGCAAGTAGATAAAATAATATCATACTTTTCTTCGTTTAAAATATCTTCGTATCCGCAGGTTCTAACATTTGCAATTTTATTCGCGTGCAAAGCAGCGTGTTCGCTAGGTTCTACGCCATATTTATTTTTTATCCGGAAAAGATTTAATAAATTTCCGCTTCCACAACCAATTTCAATAATGCTTGTTGCATCGTTTATTTTTTGTTTTACTAATGTTTCAATCCATTCATAATGCATCTTGCTTTTGCGCATAGCTACATTGTTATAAATGTATTGCGGATCGGTGTTGAACGTATTTAATTTATAATAATTTTTATAAAAATCGGTTAAAAAAGAAATATCAGCCGCTCTTACTGTCCCGCAGTTTTGACACTCCTCCTTCTCTATAACTAAATCTACGGTTTGCCCATCAGAGGACATAGAAGGCTCTGTTTTTAATAACGTTTTAAAAACAGTGTGGTTACAAATATAACAAGGTGTATTCAATCGTTTTTTTATTTTTTTAGTCTATTTATTCTCCATTCTACATCGCTTGTAGCGCTATTGGATTGATAGCCCAAAAACTTCGATAAAAATTCATCATCAGCATACTTTCCTTTTAAGGCTAATGGTAAATTAATTTGTTGTTTTAAAATTGGCACTACATACACATGATTTATAGCACGTCTAATAAAATTAGCAGAGTTATATCCTGCTTTATGAAACAACATTGAGTCGAACAAAATAACTGAACCCGCTTTGGCAATAATTTGTTGACTATAGGTTTCAATAAATTTAGCTGATGGAATAGACTCTACTCGGTGCGAATGCGGTAAAACAAAGGTACTACCAGATTCTATTGTAAAATCATCGATGCAGTATAAAGCCCCAATTGCTAAAGGTTTTGAGATGACAAAATTTTGATACGGTAAGTCTCGATGCCACGAACTTTGATGATGCTCTTCGTTTGGTGTATTTATAATTCCATTTTGTAGATGTAATATAAAATACTCGCCAAGGATGTGTTTAATAATTTCTAAAATACGAGGATGTATTGCTAACTGTAAAAAATAATCATCATATACTAACGGGCATCTTGCTAAATTTTTTTCGTTTATTTTTTCTAAATTAACTTCGCCTATTTCTTCTTTTTGAATTTGATACACTGCATCTAACTTTTGCCTGCATTCTTTTAATTCCAAATCATGCAACACATCTTGCAATACAGAAAAACCATTAATTTGCAACTCTTCAATATGAGTTTCGCAAGCGGTTGTTAATATTGTTTGTTGATTGATGCCATAAGATTTTTCCATTTTTTTTACAGTTTTATGTCATTACTTTTTTTATCAATCTTTACAGATTTAGCGGGCACATAAACCCCTTGTTCTTCTGTGTTTTTAGTGATGATACACCCTGCCCCCACCAATGTTTCTTTAGCAATAGTTACTTGATGCCCAATGGTTGCATTAACACCAATAAAACAGTTTGATTGGATATGACAATGCCCCGAAACTACCACATGAGAGCTTATAAAGTTATGACTATCAATTATACTATGATGCCCTATATGATTGCCACTCCATAAGGTTATATTATTACCTAATTTCACAAAAGGCTGTATCGTATTATCTTCAAAAATAAAACAATTATCGCCATGTTTAAATTGCGTTAAATTAGTGCACTTACTGCTTATATAAGAAACAAGTTCGTATCCCTTGGCTTTTGCTTCGTGGTATTTTTTTTCGCGTAACTTATTCATTTGCGCGTAACTTAATGCAATAAATAATTTGTAAGCACTTGGGGGATATAGTGCTGCTAGCTCTTCAAATGCAACTAATGGCTTACCCTCATAGCTGTGTTCATTACAATAAGCTTTATCTACAGTGAAGGCTACTACCTGGTAGTTTGAATCAATTTCGAAATAATAATTTGCAATTTGTGCAATATCACCTGTTCCAAATATGATGATGTTTTCTTTAGCCATTATTTTCTTACTATAAGTGTAAATTCATATAAATTGTAATCATGTAATAAGGCCACGTTTTTAGAAAAATTAGTTTTACAATAATCAAATAAAAATAATGGATCGGCGTAATATAAATAATCTTTCATAAATTCTTTATCCGAATATTTGGTTAATACATTAAACGAAAATCCTTTTGTAGAATGCGAATTTAATTTTTGTAAAGTTTTCAATACATATATTAACCAGTCTTCTTGAGTGTTTTCGAGCCTTACATTAAAAATACCACTAGCAATTACAAAATCAAATTTATCAGCGTCTGTTAAGGTAGTAAGCCATTGTGATGCGGCATCTTGCTCGTGTTTTTTCAATGCTTCGTTAATCATCTCTTCAGAAATGTCTAAGCCTATAAATTTAAAATTAGAATATTTATGTTTAAAATAATCATACATTGATCCAAACCCACAACCGTAATCTAATACCGAAAAATTAGCGACATCCGTTATCACCTTTGATAATACTTCAAAACGGAGTTCTTGAGATTCAACCGAATTCCAATCAACACCTTGGGGCGTAGGCCCATTTTTGATTATTTTTTGAGAGTAATAATTATTGACTTGTTTTAAAATACGGTCGTTCATGCGAGTTTGTTTTGCTTTGTACTATTTAGCATTATTTGTTTTAGCTCTGGTAGATTTAATGTGTAGATATTATTGTTTTTTTAATGCCACATGGTTTATCCAGCTTAATTATTAACGACTGTATTTTGGCAAACATGGATATTTCATATAATGTTTAGCCTCATCACCTGTATTAAAAATTAAATCGAGTACAGACACATAATGCGAAAATTCGCCATATAATTGAGGATACACAGGGTAGTTTGAATAATCAACATACTTTATATGTATGTTTTTATTTTCAAACAATGTTTCATCCATGTAATCCTTTGCCGCTGGACCAGTGTAATAAGTTGTTGCATGGCATTTTTCACAAATATCAACCAAGCGTTCTGTTTTCCCTTCAACTAAGGTAAATTCTCTTGAGTCGGTAATTTTTGTTGTAATACCTAAAATCGTATTAATAGCCTTAATAAAACTCACATTTATGGTAGTAATATTATCTAAGGTTTCGTCTTTATATAACTGTTCAAAAACATCTTTATACTGCTTAAAATAAGGTGCTTTTGTGTAATTAGTAACCAGTGTTTTCCAATGCTTTTCGCCCCATTGTTTATCAGAAACAAAAGTTTCATTTATTTTTTGAAAAAACTTACCCTTAACCTCAACGGGAATAGTTAACCATAATAAACCTTGTGGTGTTTTGATTTGATTTCTGTTTCTCCAATCTCGTTTGGTATATTGCATATCATCATATACAACAAACTCATCTACCATATTGATGGTGTCAAAGTAACCTTTCCAAGGAATGTAATTAGATTGAGTTATGACTATTGATTTACTCATGTTTAATGTACTCTTCAATGTTTTTAATGGAATAGATTTTATATTTTTATTTTGCTTGATCAAAAAACAAAATCATGAGCAAACTCTTAATTTTATTATCATATGCTCAAAAGCTTTTTTCCTAACGACTATTCATTCGGTTCGCTTCCACTTATCCTAATAATAACATCGTATGCTTTTGTTTAAAAAACTTAAACCCATTATTTATTAAAAAACAACTTAACACAAAAAATAAAATAACACCTAATTTACCTATCATTAATACAAATGTGTTATCAAAATATGGCAATCCAAAAACACCTTTCAATTGTCCCACATGGTGAATAATAACCAATAATGCAGCTATAAATCGAAGTCCGTTTAAGTTAGGGAAATAAATTTTATTCAATGGTTGTGCATCAAAAAAATTAAAGTATCTCCCAGTGTAATTTAGGTCTAATCACGCCATTTATTTTACCTGTGTGGTTAGAATCTCTAACAGTATCTTCTAGTTCAAACGTAATAATATCTTCATTGTTATACAATAACATAATGTTTTTAGTTAAAAACATTAAATGAATGGAGTAAATATCATTGTTTAATAAATTACCAGGTATAGAGCAAATTACTGTATTAATTTCTTTTTTTTGTACGTTAAATAATTTACCAGTACTCAATACATTAGCCCCCGAAACGTGCATCAAATCGAAGCCAACGATAATTTCATTAAAATCAGTTAAATTATAAAACTGAATTTCAACTTTAAAATCTTCATTAATTCTTAAGTGTTCTTCGGTGTGAATTAACCGAATACTTTTTATTTTGATAAATTCGTTTCCGAGTGCCGACGCCAGGTCTTCAAAAAACAAATGATTTTTTAAATCATTATTTCTTAAATATTGATTAACGGCAGAACCCGTGTCGCCATGATAGATTAATTGCCCGTTTTTGAGTACTACCGAATTTTGTGTTAAATTTTTTACGGCTTCCATATTATGGCTCACAAATAAAACGGTGCGTCCTTGCACACTTACGTCTTTCATTTTACCCAAACATTTTTTCTGAAATTCGGCATCACCAACAGCTAATACCTCATCAACAATTAAAATCTCTGGCTCTAAATGTGCGGCAACCGAAAACGCTAATCGCACGTACATGCCTGAAGAGTATCGTTTAACAGGTGTATCAATGTATCGTTCTACACCACTAAAATCAACTATTTCGTCAAACTGTTTTTTTATTTCGGCCTTAGTCATACCAAGTATAGCGCCATTCAAAAATATATTTTCTCGCCCGCTTAAATCTGGGTGAAATCCGGTCCCTACTTCTAATAAACTAGCAATTCTGCCTCTCACTTTATACTCGCCTTCGGTGGGTAATGTTGTTCGCGAAAGTATTTTTAATAACGTTGATTTTCCTGCGCCATTTTTCCCTATTATTCCTAATACCTCACCTTGTTCAACTTTAAAATTAATATCTTTTAATGCCCAAACATATTCTGAGCTTCCTTTTTTTGATCGATCATTTGCTTCGCCTACTTTCAAAAATGGATCTTCTTTGCCACGCAATTTATACATCAAACGCTTTAAATCGTCAGACATGGTTCCCGTACCAACTTGTCCAAGTCTATATTGTTTTCCTAAATTATTTATTTCAATTACTGTTTTTGCCATTTCCTTATACGGTATCCATAAATGTTTTTTCTGTTTTATTAAAAATAAGAACAGCAATTAAAAATAAAATAAGTGTGAAACCAACACTATATACAATATGAGGTATTGATAAATTACCGATTCCTAAAAACATATATTTTACACTTTCTATAAGTGGAACAACAGGATTAAGCATTAATACGTCTCTTAAAACACCTGCAGTAGGAAGTGCTAATACGACACAACTTGCAAACATTAAAAATTGCACAAAGTACCCAATAAAAAAATTGAAATCTCGGTATTTAGTTGTCATAGATGTAATAATTAAACCTATGCTTAAACCCATTATTCCTAAAGTAATAATAACAATAGGTAATAACAAAAATGCTTTAGGATGTACGTGAAACGAATTGCTTGTTGCTATATAATAACCCCAAACAAGTATTAAAATCAAAAATTGTATCCCTAACTTAAAAACATTGGAAACCATCATGGATAGTGGCATCACAAGCCTTGGAAAGTATACTTTACCAAAAACAGATGCATTTGCCGAAAATGTATTTGCGTTTTTATTAATACCATCTGCAAAATAATTCCAAAACGTTAGCCCCGTTAAATAATATAAAAATGCAGGAATCCCTTGAGTTTCTATTTTTGCGATTTTAGAAAAGGTAATGGTAAACATAATAGTTGTCATAATGGGTTGAGCAATAATCCATATAGGTCCTAATAATGTTTGTTGGTAAACGGTTACAAAATCACGCTTTACCAAAAGCATAATTAAATCTTTATATGCCCACACTTCCTTAAAATTAAAAGAAAATAAATTTACTTTTGGTTTAACAATTAAGTCCCAATCTTCGTTTATATTTTTTTGGTTAATCATATCCTATTCTTTTATAATACTCTCTCTGTTTGGAAAATTAATTAAAACGCCCATTCCTTTTTTACTATAAACAGACATGCTACCTATTGCTGCTGCATTTGCATTGGTTTCGTATAATATTTTTTTTAAATCATTTATGTTTCCGCACCCTCCACTTGCTATCACGGGCACAGTAATATGATTTAATAATTGTTCAATACTTTCATAATCATAACCCTCCCAAGTCCCCTCTTTATCTACACTTTGCAGCATCAATTCTCCCACACCAATATCATTTACTAAATAATGCGCATAATCTAATAAAGATAATTTGATGTGATGTCCAATATAAGAATAAGGAACTTTTACTCCAAAAAGTGGTTTTTTAAAATCAATGCAAGCTACTACAGCCTGCGATCCGTAACGTTCTATCACTTGTTTAATTACCTCTGGGTTTTCTTGAATTAATGAATTTATTATTATTTTTTCTACACCGAGTTTATATAATTTTTCAAAATCTTCTATCGTTTTTACTCCACCGCCATAAGCAAATGGCATAAAGGCTTCGCTAGCCATATCGGCTATCCTATCAAAATTTGGTTTTCGTTTTTGTTTGGTGGCGTTGATGTCAATAATAATTAACTCATCAACTTCCTTTTCATTAAATATTTTAATGGCATTAATGGGATCGCCAATATAAGATGGTTTTTTAAATTGAATAGTTTTTACTAAGCCACTTCCATCGTATAGTAAACAAGGGATAATGCGTTTAAGTGCCATTATAGTTTTGCGAAATTTGCTAGTAAGGTCATGCCAAATTTCAAACTTTTTTCGGGATGAAATTGTGTCCCAAAAACATTGTCTTTATTAACCATACACGTAAAATCAGTTCCGAAACAGCTGGTGGCTAATGATTGTTTTTCATCCATACATTTAACGTAATAAGAGTGTACAAAATAAAATCTATTTTTAGATGACATATCCACTAATAAATTTGGTTGTTGAACTTTAATATAGTTCCAACCCATGTGTGGCACTTTTAGTTTTAAATCAGGATTTAAATTAAACTTAATGGTTTCTGCATCTATCCAACCTAATCCTTTTTTAATGCCTTCTTCGCTACGTTTAGTAAGCAATTGCATGCCTAAACAAATGCCTAATACTGGAATTTTTTCTACCAGTGCTTTTTGATTTAATACTGAAATGAAGTTGGATTTTTCAAGATTTTCCATACCTACATCAAATGAGCCTACACCGGGTAATATTATTTTAGATGCTTTGGAAATAACGTTTAAATCATTAGAAATACATACTTCTTTAACACCAACTTTTTTAAACATATTAAGTACGGATGCTAAATTTCCTATCCCATAATCAACAATAACCAACATTCTTTTATACTTTTTTAATAATTTTGTTTATTAAGAGTTCACTAAAACTTTTAAAATATGTTTTGGCACTTTTACTCTAATACTTTGCTGAATACTTGCAAGCTCAATACTAATATATTCTTCGTTTTGAATACGAACAACTTTGCCAGTTAATCCTTTTAAGGGGCCTTGTGTAATTTCTACCTCATCGCTCATACTTAAATCAGAGGTTTCCTGGGTTAAATCATAACCTGTTTGTTCAATAGATTTTAAAATATTTATTTCCGATTCTCTAACTGGAGCCTCTTTCCCGTTAAACTTTATAAAACCTAAAACACTGCTTGTTTGCAGTATTTGATCTTTATTGAGAAGATCCGTTTTTACAAATATATAACCGCTTAGCATAGGAAATTCAACCCATTTTTTTCGATCGCTCCATTGTTGCATTTTTTTTGCAAGAGGCGTATACGCTTCTATGCCTTGCTCAAATAATTTAAGTGCGATTTTTTTTTCGTGTCGTGTATTTACATACAAAGCGTACCAGTGTTGCATTAATTATATCTCGTTTTTTCACAGCTTCGCTACCTCAGTCACATGTGAATGAGTGTAGTTTGTAGAATAATTATTGATTACGAATTTTTTCCATAGCCATACCCGTAGCCATAACCGTATCCGTAACCATATTTTGAATAGTAATATTTATTTCTCCTTCTTTTAACTCCGTTTAGTATTAGATATACATTTTTAATAGAATTGTCATTCACCAATTTATGGAAAAGATTTAACACATTTTTGGTAGCAAATTTGGTATTTATTACACATAAATTGATGTCAGAATACTGCATTAAATAAGAGGCATCTGATAACATTCCTATAGGAGGCGTATCAATCAAAACAAAATCGAAATGTTCCTTAGCGTAATTTATAATTTCTTTTAATTTTTCGGATAATATTAAATCAGATGGGTTAGGAGGAATAGGACCAGATAGAATGGTATACAAGTTTTTTACCATGGTAGGTTTAGTAATTTCATCTAAACTATTTTGCCCAACCATGTATGTGCTGATACCTATGTCAGCATTCATTTCCAATGCTTTTTGAATTCTAGGTTTATGCAAATCTAATTCTAACATTACTACTTTTTTTCCGCTATTGGCTAATATGGCGCCCATATTAATAATGGTAAAGGTCTTGCCTTCACCGGGAGCGTTAGATGTAACAAGTATTGTTTTTTTGTTGCTATTTAATATAGCATATTGTAAGTTTGTTCTAAGGGTTCTGAATGCCTCAGAAACGAAGGCGTTAGGGTTTTCTTGAACATAGAATCCTTTATCAGGAACTCCTTTTTGGAATGGTAAATCACCAATAATTGGCAAAAAAGTTTTTTCCTTTAATTCTTCTACAGTTTGAATAGTTGTGAAGAATAATAATCGGATAAGAATTAATGCGAAAGATATCAAAAAACCTACCACAGTATAGGTTGATAATATTTTTTTGGTATCAGGACTAATAACACCTAAATTTCGCGAACTGTCAATTACTTTTATCTCGGGAACAATAGAAGCTTTAGCAATTTTAGTATTTGCTCTTTTTTGTAGTAAAAAATTATACAATTCCTCACTCACATTTACCTTACGTTGTATATTTAAGATGCCACGTTGTTTTTCAGGAATATTTTTAATATTTGATATATAGTTGTTTATTTCTCCATTTATATTTTCGATAATACTATTGGTCGCATTTCTTGTGTTATTTAAATATACGAGCATGTTTTGTTTCAAGCGTTTTAAATTTTGCCTAATTTCAATCACGTTAGGGTTACTTTCTTTAGATATACTTAACGTTTGGTTGAGTTTAATTTGTCCGCTATAAAGTTCTCCTATAGACGAGGTTAAAAACGCATCATTGTCCACCAAATATACATTAGGCGGCAAAAACTGAGGGTCTTTGTCTTCAATTATATATTTTTCTAAATCATTTACGGCATCAATTTTTAAATTGAGTTGTGATTTTTGTTTATCAAAAGCAGAAAGCTTCGATAATAAATCTTGTTTTTCGAAGTCCATGTCCAAAATAGCTCGTTGCCTTTTGTAATTTTCCATGGTATCCTCCGTTTGTTTTAAGGAAAAACTTACTTCGTCTAATTGTTTATCAATATAACTGATGGTTCGTTCGTTAATGTCAAAGCGCGAATTCAATGATTTATTCATATAAACTCTAGATAGTGTATCTAATATTAATACGGCTCGTTCTGGTAAAATATCGTTTAATGTTAGTACTAGTACATTTGTATAATCAGGATTTTTGACATCTAAAACTTGTTGGTATTGATAAATAAGATTATCTAAATTATGGACAATAATTTCATAGTTAAGTGTGGATAATTGTTCGGCTGTTTTTACATTAAAATTACTTTCTCTAAATACAGTCATATTAAAATCAACATCTATAAATTCTTTTCCAAATAATCCTTGTTTAGTCACTTCTAAACCATTTGACAAATACTTTATCTCATATTCATCATAATTTTTTATTTTGAAACTAATTTTCGATTCATTTAAATTTGGATTAATTACATTAACATTAACGTTGAAAGGTGTGCCATAAAACTGCTCGGTGGTTCGCACCCGACCAACTAAGTAATATGATACTTGTAGTTGATTTTTAAGTTTACCAACTGTCTCTTTCATTAAATCAAATGATTTAATGATTCTTATTTCGTTAGAGTTATCTATAAAAGATTGCCCTCCACCATAAAAACCTTGATCTGTAATTAAATTGTCTTTATAGTAGGTATCATTAGATTTTAGTAATTCAACGGAAGCCTGATAAACGCTGGTTAATTTATAAACATAGAAGTAACCGATAACGTATAATATAGGAACGATGATAAAGGGAATGAACCAGTTTCTAGCAATGATTCGCCATATAACTTTTAAGTCATTAATATTTACAGATGCCGTGTTCTTTTTTTGTTCCACAAAATCGAATTAAGTCACAAATATAATATTTTTGGCACGATTTTTAACTAAGAATTGCTGTTCCTAAGTATTTTATTTATATTTACACTCATTAATTTTATTTTACAATGCAATTTAAGTTTTTATTATCCATTATTTTTATCACTTCATTTACATTATGCTGTATAGCGGCAGGGCCACCTCCGCCGCCAGCAGGAGGGCCAGCTTGTTGGCCACCCCCCTGCATCCCTATTGATGGGGGTATTTCCTTATTAATTGCAGCTGGTGCAATTTATGGAGGTAAGAAATTATTTTCTAAACAAAAAAAACAAAAGTCATTATAGTTCCCAATCCTCGCTAATAGCGGGGATTTTTATATATGTTTGATAAGTTAATAAAAAACAAATTTCATTTTTTTATTTTAAAAGCAAGTATACTATACGGCTGTAGCTATGTTGTATATGAATTTTTTATAAAAAAATACACCAATTACGATCAGCTTTTTATCCGTAAAATTATTGAGGTTTGTACCTATATATTAAAATTATTTGGTTTCAAAACCTTTGCTAGTAAAGAGTTAAATGATTTTCAGGTTTTTGGAATTGATGGTTCTAATGGTGTTTGGATAGGAGGTGGGTGTAATGGAATAACCTTGATGTTTTTATTTGCCATTTTTGTGATAGCATATCCAGGTAGTTTTAAGCATAAATGGTGGTACTTACCTTTTGGTATACTAATTATTTATAGCATCAATATCATTCGTATTGTTGGTTTGGCAATGATGGCACTTTATATGCCTCAGTATCTCGAATTTAATCACACCTACACGTTCACATTTATTGCTTACAGTATTGTGTTTGCTTTGTGGATGCTATGGGTTAATAAATTCGCTAAATTATCTTCTCAGTAATGAAATCAGGCTTCAAATACCTCATTTTTATTGCCTTATTTGCAATATTAGGTTTTAGTAGAGAGTTTTTATTTGTCAACATTAATAATCAATTATATGCCATTTATTATGGGCATCCAAATTTACACTTGCCACAGTGTTTATCCTTTTTAATGAATCTAGATTACTCTAATATGTATTACGGGAAATATGTATTAACGGTTTTATATTTTTTTCTTTATTTTGTAACTACTTATTTTGCGGTTAAGCTAATTTGTGATACTAAAAAATTTACATATTGGATTATTTATATTTATAGTTTATTGCTAATATTGTCGGGTATTATGATGGCTTATAATTACATATTCAATAATCAATTAGATGGCGATGAATATACCTTGAGTCGCTGGTTAATGGGTATTGCGCAATCCCCATTAGTAGCTTTTTTTATGATTGCCACCAGTTCACTTTACAAAAAATTACAAGATCAAAACTAGTATAAATAAACATATGAAAAAGTCATGTTCCGAAAAGCACATGACCCAAATTTATGATGAATTACAAACGATCATTAACAAACAATAAAATTTAGATATGAAAAAAGACACAGCAATTTTTAAGTTAATTAAAGAAGAACAAGACCGTCAAACGCGTGGTATAGAGTTAATTGCCAGTGAAAATTATGTGAGCAATCAAGTGATGAAAGCAATGGGCAGTGTTTTGACTAACAAATATGCAGAAGGTCTTCCCGGTAAGCGTTACTACGGTGGTTGCGAAGTTGTAGATAAAGTTGAGCAATTAGCAATTGACAGAGCTAAAGAATTGTTTGGAGCAGTGTGGGTTAACGTGCAGCCTCACTCGGGTGCGCAAGCAAATGCTGCGGTGATGTTAGCTTGTTTAAAACCAGGCGACACCATATTAGGCTTTGACCTATCGCACGGGGGACATTTAACTCACGGTTCACCGGTTAATTTTTCAGGTAAATTATATCACGCTACTTTTTATGGAGTAGAAGAAAAAACAGGACTGGTAAACTATGATAAAGTAGAAGCTACTGCTAAAAAAGAAAAACCAAAAATGATTATTTGTGGCGCTTCGGCCTACTCTCGTGATTGGGATTATGAGCGTTTACGACAAATTGCTGATGGAGTAGGGGCTTTATTATTAGCTGATATTTCGCATCCATCAGGATTAATTGCTAAAGGTATTTTAAACGATCCATTACCTCATTGCCATATTGTAACCACTACTACTCATAAAACTTTACGTGGACCAAGAGGCGGAATGATTATGATGGGGAAAGATTTTGAAAATCCTATGGGCGAAAAAACACTTAAGGGAGAATTAAAAATGATGAGTGCTTGCTTGGATATGGGCGTGTTTCCCGGAACACAAGGTGGACCATTAGAACACGTGATAGCTGCTAAAGCTATCGCTTATGGCGAGTGTTTATCCGATGAATATATGTTGTATTGTGTGCAGGTTATAAAAAATGCACAAACGATGGCTAAAGCATTGATTGAAAAAGGGTATAAAATAATTTCAGGTGGTACAGATAATCATTGTATGTTAATTGATTTACGTAGTAAAAATTTAACAGGTAAAGAAGCCGAAAAAGCACTTGGAGAAGCAGACATCACCGTTAATAAAAACATGGTACCTTTTGATGATAAATCACCCTTTGTAACCTCTGGTATCCGCATTGGAACGCCCGCTATTACTAGTCGTGGCTTAAAAGAAAAAGATTGTTTGAAGGTGGTTGAATATATAGATGCGGCTTTAAAACATAAAGATAATCCGAAAGAAATAGCCAAATTGAAAAGTAAAATAAATACCATGATGGCTAAGTTTCCATTATTTGCTGAAAACTAATTGGGGTTCGCTCATTTTATTAAAAATTTAATAAAATCAATAACCTACAAAGGTTATATTAATTTTGAGCGCACGGTATTTTAAAGTAATTCCACAAAACC
>JAYVDU010000295.1:0-4449 GCA_043749245.1 Bacteroidota bacterium
AAAATTAATTTCCATTCTTCTGCTTGTCCCGGTAATAGCTTATTACGGAAGGTTTCAAATTGGATATCTAATTCTTTGTTAGTGTATGGAACGGTGATGGTGTTTGTGTGTTGATAGAAACGATTGTTCTTAATAAACGAAGTATGAAATGATAAACCTCCACGATGTTTTTCTTCAATTAAAATTTCATTGGTCTTCATAGACGCTTGTTGCCACTGCGTATTAACTGCTATACCTTGATGTTCTATTTCGTACAAATAATTAACGTTAGGATAGGCTGATGCTAAAATAAAGCTCGCTTTATCGTTTGGTTCAAACCTGTTGTTGGGCATATAAAACCAATCAGCAACTTGCTCCGGCAGTTCATTATTGTTTTTATTAAATAGAGTAATGTATTCAAAGGCTTTAATATCTTCTCCAAATTTATCTTTACAATTTGCTTCGATTACATAAACGCCCGCTTTTAAGTTTTTTAATTCGGTTGCTAAATCATATTCTGTTTTTGAGCCTGTATCGAAGGGTTTTTCCAGCACCTTCGTTTCTTTTTCCCATTTGTATTTATTGCTTTCATCTTCATACAAATCATTTGGAAACGTTTTATAATACTCTTCTTTATTTAAGATATGTCTGTCAGGTTGAGCCCATAGCCTACTTCTAAATACTTTTTGCGGTTGTTTTAATTTATAAATAGCAAAACTACCTGTTGTTTTTTCAGCAATACCGTTTAGGTTCGTTGTACTAATCACAATGGGTTTAGATGAATTTACTTCGATGATGTCGTTAGCCGAAATGCTTAATTGTAACGCCTGATAACCAATAATAACAGATGTTTCAGCGCTATGTGTTTCTCCGTTAATATCAGTTACATCCGCTGTTATTTGATAATTGTAAGTAGCGTAACTTGTTTTGGAAACAGATTCATCAGGTAATGCTTTAAATTTAATAATGTATGTACCTGTATCATTACTGGTAATTTCTCCATTAGCAATTTCCACACTTGTTGCGCCGTTGTTATATGGCCTATACCACCAATACCAGTAAGGATAACGTACATTACGCGTAACACGGTATTTCACTTTAGCGCCATCAATCACATTTCCTGCATACGCTTTTGCTAAGCCAGTAACCGTTACCTCATCGTTTAATTTATAGGTGCCTTGTAAGGGATTAAAGGTTGTTTCAAATTTTGGGCGTTTGTATTCTTCCACCGAAACATAAGCAGTACCTCTTCCATCCGTAATATGCATTTGCCCTAGTAATCCGCCCTGTGGAGCAATAAACGCACCACTGATAGATCCAAATTCGTTGGTTACTAAATCACGCGTACTTACTTTTTGATAATTCACATCATAAAAGGTAACGGTTACAGGGAAATTTGTTTTAAGTGTTGTTGCTGAGCCTGTCGAGGTATGTTTTTCCCCAATAGTTGATTCTAACAAAATAGCTTTGAAATAAACGGTTTGTCCGGGACGGTATATCGCTCTGTCTGTAAAGAAATGAGACGTAACCGTTGTGTAATCTTGTGCTTGTGAATGATACGAATAATAACTATTGCTGTTAAAATAAGTATCAGTACCATTTATAAATTCAACGAAAAAGTTTCGTTCATAATAATTTGGAATATCTACTGCTAAATAGCCCAAATCATTTGTTTTTAAAGTTGGGCCTTTTTTAACTTTATATTCTCTGTCGCCATAATCATAATCTTCGTACCATACCTGTGCGGTAATGTTTTTCAAGGGCTCTCCTGTTTGACGATGCAAGGCATAAAAATCGTAAGACCCATTTTCTCTGCGGCGCTCGGTTGATGCAATATCCGAGATGATGCAGGTACTATATGCCGATATGTTATTGGCATATTTAAAATCCTCTGTTAAAGAACTTAAGATCATATAATAACCTGCAGGTAATTCAGGTAATTTTATTTCTGTGCTGTGTGTTTGACAATCGCCATCATCAATTAAATCTTGCGTAAAAGTTTTTACTGTTGGAAAGGTTTTAAATTTATTGAATAACTCCTCACCATATTTTTTGCGGAATAATTGTCTTAATTCCTGGCTAGTTGTTTTAACGACTTTATAATACAACTTATTGATATTTTGAGACGTTACCATCGCTCTAAATGGCTTGTTTGGCTCATTTACTTCTTCCGTTGTTAAATTACATGATTTAGCTAAAATAGAAGTAATAGTGCTTTTGCATTCTAAGGCACCGTAAGAATTAGGAAATTTAGCAATCGCTGATTCGCAAATTTCTTTAGCCGATTTTTTGTACCATTTATAGTCCTCACTTTGTAACGGCTTGTATTGATTGGCTTTTTGCAAATACCAATTTGCCAAGCGATAATCAATTTCGGTTACACGTTCGCTTTTGGTAAACTTAACTTGTATGGCTTTTAATGAATTAAAATAAAGCGTGTCTTTTTTTGCGTTTTGAGAATTGCTGTTTACGTAATCTAATCGCAACAACTCCAAATCTATTAAAGCATCGGGGTTAGCATCGTGTTGATGAAAGCGCGTTAGGTCTTGCATTAATTTAAGCGCATAATATTTTGTTTCTAAAAAATCAGAAGGATTTGTAATATCAAGTGTTATAAAATCCGAATAAGGCTTCGCAAATTCTTCTTTATTTACTGTAAATTGAACCGAAGGGCGAGACACGTCAGGCTCTGAATTCATGAAAAACGTTAATGCGCGATGCCCTAAAAAATCATATAATGTTGGTCGCCACTGACGACAATCTTTGGTCCCTTTGGTGATGATATCATCGTAAAGCTCAATTTTAGTGCGTTTTAAACTGTCTACATTTTGTAACGATGCTTTGTAATTTGAAATCACCGCAGACGTAATGGCTTTCAAATCCCAAGTTTCTATATCGTCGTTCTTGAAATTAACGGTTGTAGTTCTGTTATAAAACTTCCAACGGTTATTTTGAAAATATTGCCAAAACGCATCAGCCAAAATGCTTTGTAATACTGGCTTGATGGGGTATTTAGCGTCTTTTACTTCGTCTTGTAGTTTAAAAATCGATTTTTCTAAAGAAAATTCTTCTCTATAACTTTCAAAAGTCATACGGTTTAACACTGCTTTTACAAATTGCCCCGCATTATTTTCGGTTTTAGCTTTGGTGTATATGAACGCTATCACTTTCAGAGCCGATTCGGTTAAACCTATATTTTGACAACTATCTACCCGTTTCCAAAGTTTATCGTAGGTCTCGCCTTTGTTAAAACTCAGCATAGGCTGGCTTGGTTTAGTAAACGTGTTGGAGAAGAATCCAACCGATAAAAGTGCCGTAGCGATGAGCATTAAGGCAAGGGTAGTTAGTTTTTTAAGTGTCATAAGCTATAATTTATTGAGTAGAGATGTCAGGAGAATACGAATTCCACAAATTAATCTAAATAAAGTACTCTTCGACAAAAACAGTGGAATTCGTTTTTTATTTTTTCTTTGTCTTGAAACAAAGAAACAAAATTCAAGGCGAAAAGCCATATCCATTTTTTCTTCGCTTGAAAAACCTTCGCAACTCCGCCAGAAAAATATGTATATCGCTCCTTTTCGCCAAAACCAGCCGCACACTTACCAACATATGCGTTTGTTTATTTAACTCAATTCCACTAAAAGTGTCGAAGAACCAGATAAAGTTGCAATTTACTATAATCCAAGCTGTTTTTAAATCAGGCAGATTATCTGATGTTTTTTTTAAAATTATTGAATTTTTGGCAATTTATCTCTACATTTGCACCCGAAAATAAAAGCTTAATCCATCTTTTACACGTAATGACTAATAAAATCAATATATCCAAGAAGTTTTCGGGTGTCGCTTTAGCAGTGTTTGCATTGTTTTTAGTGCTTTCTAGTAATTTATCAGCTGATGAAACGCCAACTATTGGCGAAAAAATTGAAGCTAATGGAAACATTGAGACTTTGCCGGAAGAAGCTAAAGGGCCTATTGATATTTCTGCTATAGCGATTGAACACGTTTCTGATGCGCATTCATGGCATTTTTGGGGCGAAGGTCATCATTCGGTTTCAGCACCATTACCAATTATATTAAAGGGGAATAATGGTCTTGTTTTTTTTATGTCTTCTGAATTTGATCACGATAACGAAGGAAAGGTAATTGTAGAGAAAAACGGAGAACGCTTTGTGATGTTTGAAGAAAAAATTTATTACGCAAACGAAACACCAAATGCTTACGGACAATATGTAACACTTACGAGCGAAGATAAAGAAGTTTGTGTAAGTAACGCTGCGGTTTTAGATTTTTCTATTACAAAAAATGTTACTCAAATGTTTATTTCTGTATTATTATTGCTATGGTTATTTACCTCTATTGCTAACACCTATAAAACACAAGGGGTTACATCAGCTCCTAAAGGAAAGCAATCCTTTTTTGAGCCCTTAATCGTATTTATACGTGATGATATTGCAAAAGGAAACATTGGGC
>JAYVDU010000296.1:0-13804 GCA_043749245.1 Bacteroidota bacterium
TCTTCAATTAAATTATTGAAACAAGAAGAACTTACTGGTGATGTTGAACTTTTTGTTAAAGAAGAATATTTGTAATAATGGCAAGATAATTCATGTTGAGAAGATATTTTACTCTTTACAAAGAAAAAACATAGTAGTCCTAAAATTAAGGAAACTGAATATAGGGTATTTTTTTTCACCATGCGAATATACTTAATTAACTGGTTTATTAGTTTTAAATAAGTTAAATAATTCTAAAATAACGTTAAATAAATAAACATTAACTAATTTTCCTTTACTCGTTTTTTTTAGTTACCCAATAAAATAAAGCAGGGATAATAATAGGTGTAAAAATCAATGTGGATGTAAGGCCTCCAAGTTAAACGCATGAAGATTTAACACTTTGTTTTTTATAACATTTTATCGGAGCTGTTTTTAGCTTACTGATTATTAGGTTCTTGTGAATAAAACATGAGCTTACATAAACATTTTTCATCCATAACGGATAAACGCCAACAACATAAAATAGAACATAAATTAATAGATGTTCTTGTATTAAGTATAATAGCTTGCATTTGCGGTTGTGTTGAATATAAACAGTAAACTACTATACAAAACCACTACACATATTGAATTCATTGAGTTTTATAGGGTCGTATAAAATTAGCGATTAAATATATTCAATAAACTGATTTATAGTTTTACAAAGGGATTGCAAAATGGTGTGACCGGTTCTAAAAATAGAGATTGATAAATATGTTTTTCCGTTATTGTATTTTTTCATTTTAATGGTGTTCATTTTTAACAGACCTTCTTTAACATTTACTAAATAAGCAAATACAACGATTGCCATTAATAATTCTATTTTTAAATCATCTTTTAAGTTTGCATTTTCTATATTAAATTCGTTTGTTTTTAATTGTTTCGGACGCTAGTGTTTTTTAATCATAAATTTAAACAGGCTCTAAGTCACTTTAAAAATAAAAAGGACTAAAATGAGTTCCATACTTATCAAACTCAATAGTAGGAAAAGGTAATTTAAAGCTATTGACGACCGAAAAAATACCTTTTAGTACACGTGATTTTGTTTTTAGCTTAGTCAAATCAATATCTAACGAAACATAGTATTTACGGTATCTATAGAAATAATCTATTTGTCCGTTGGCACTTATAAGTTCTGTTTGATTGTTTACACTATTAGCAGTCGTAGTTCCATCAGGATAAACAATTACATTGCTTTTACCACTTACCATATTTGTGGCACCATAACCAAATGCTAGATTTATCCAGTTAGGGAATTTTGTATCCTTCTTTAAAAAAGAAGCTACATTCACTGATACCCAATATGTTTGACCATTATAATCTTTAATGATTTTTTCGAGAAAGTTCGCACCTAAAACATGAGGTCTATAGCTAGGGAAAGATGTTTGATGATCGGAAAATTTTAATTGTATACGTTGTTCTTTCCAATAAAATTCTTGCAAACTAAAAGCAAACCCTCCTACAAAATTAGCGGCTTCATCGCCCCAGCTAAAGCCCCATTCTTTCGAAAAACCATCAAGTATTTCAACCGAACTTAAATATAAAAGTCCGAATGTCTGCCCAATAAGAATACTTTCTCTTTCTGAAAAACCAGCCCACTTTAATCCTCTTGCAGATAAATGACCCACACTTGCATTAAACGGTTTTGTTTTAAAACCCGCCCAATTCATGGCGCCTGTTACAAGTCTTGCGCTACTGTATGTTGAAAAAGCATGCCCACATTTATCCATTTGACACCATTGGGCGTTATCATTAAAAAAATGAAATGAGGTTGATTGATAGGGATGATACCAAATTAAATCAAGAAAGGATAAAGAGCCTATAGTGTAGGCACCCATAGAGCCTAATAAAATACTTTTACGAAGTACTTTTTGCTTATGTGTAAGACTACTATCTTCTGCCATTTTTTGTGCAATAGCAACAGTCCCAAATTTTCCTGCAAAAAAAGTGGGCAGAATAATTAAGATAAAAATGTATATTCTTTTATTCATACTCTGTAATTTTTTCTGTATAAGAATCCTGTTAAATTTGTAATGTACTAATTGTTATAGTGCATTTTTGAGTCATTGGAGGCAAATTTTGTAGAGACAGTTATTTATCTCGAAAAATTTAATGCTGATGCAGTAAAAAAATATGTTACAACATAATGAAGTTGTTTAAAGTTGGGTTACTATTTTAGTGGTTTACGTATTAATAATCAATTGTTTAAAGTAGATTTTGACTTGTTTTTTATTGTTTAATCAATTTATTAAAAATAAATTGAGCTATTGCCATGTCTATCAAGGGTTTCATCGTGATTTTTGTCTTGGACTTTAAACAACTTCAATTAGATAAATTTTAAATCGGCACTAAGTTCGCAAATATTTAATGATTTAACTTTAATTTTTTAATTAAATTTTAAATTGAAAAGGCCAACTATTTAGAGCCTACTCATAAACTCAATCGAATAATTTTTAATTTATAGAATAATTTTACTGTTATTTGTTCAATGAATTTATTGCACAAGGCTGCTAACCTTGTTAAATTAACAAGGTAAAGAACCAATATTATTGTAGCTATCCATGATTCGCTCGTTTCTTTTAGTTTCGCTTTTATGTTATCTAATCCATAACCTACTTTTGCTTGACCAAATTTCCCTTCTATTGGATTTCGCTCACATGGACTTACTTGATTTGATAATGCCTCTTTAGTGGGTCTGCCCAAAGGCTTTGCACTGAGCTTAATCCCTCTTTCTTTTAACCATTTTCTATTTGCCTAGCTGCAATAAATCTAATCGGCTAATACCTCTTTTGGGTAATGACAACAATGTGTTTTAAATTTCTCAACAGATGATTGTAGCTCTGTGCCTTCATTAAAATTATCCCAACTTAATTTATCTAAAAAAGTAAATCCATTTATTAACGATACTTGTAGCTTACTGCCAAACTCTGTTTTCTTACCTGCCTTACCTCGTTTTATTGACCTAACGTGTGGTTGATGTAGATTTACTATTCTGTTTTCTATGCTTCGTGTTTGAGTGCGATGCATCGTTTCTTGTTGGTCGTACGTTGTTTGTAATGTTTGCAAATAAATTATATCTTTTTCCCTTAGTTTATGATTCAATTCCTTTGTTTGGTAGCCTTTTAAAAGTAATTGGATGTGTGCCAGGTTTTTTTAAAGTATCGTATTTGACTGCCATTCCATTTGTAAATTTCTTTAAATGATTTTGTTTTCTTTTTTATAGCATTTAAAAAATCTTTGCAAGCAAGGTTTCTATTGGTTCTTATTTTTTTTCTCCATGTATTTTTTTGTTGTATAATTTATCAATCAACTCTTCACTTTTTCTCTTGTAGCATTCAATAATTTTAAATCCGTTGGAAAGGTGATGTTTTGTGGTGCTATCGAAGCATCCATTATAATCCTTCCGGCATTTGTACTCGTGTTTGTCGTAAACTCTTCAGGTTTTGATTCAGTAATAATTGTAGAGTTGTTGTCATCCTCTTTATCCCTTTTACCCCCTTTTCTCTTTAATGATTTTTCTTCTATTTCTTTTTGATGCGTAACTACTATCTCGCTAATACTATTGATTATGGATAGGTCAAGCCGCTTTCTAATTTCTAAAAATAAGGTTGCTGAAAATGGATATTCATTGGTAAAACTACTATAATCCAAAAAGTATTGCATAAACATATTTTCCTCAATCTGCATAATCGTTTCTCTATCTGTTAAATTTAAAATATGCTTGATGATTAAACCCCTAAAATCACTCGGCCACTAATGGCTGGACGACCTTTTTTTGATTGATGCTGATTGTCATACTGACCAACTATTTTGTCCCCTGGAATAAGATGGGTTAATTTTACCCAGCGGTTATTTTTGTTTAATTGCTGCTCAAAAGGAGTTTCAAATCCTGCCAATAAAAGCTGATTTGGGCTTACATATTGAGGAGTTGATGCACGCTTGCGATCCGCTTTTAGTAGAGTTGATTCCTTTTCACCTTGCATCTAATTTTATTTTTTTAGTTGCTAAGGTAAGCTATTACTTGAATTTTTAGTTGCTGAGGAGACTCTAAATAGGAAGAGAAAATATATTTTAATTCTTCCCATTTTTCCTATATTTCACAAAGCTTAATCCTATCGAAAGTAAAAACGATTTATTATAAATTTTAATATCTCTTTTTGGGTCTTGAAATGTATAGCTATTGGCATATTGAAATATATCTGTAAAACCATACGTATATTTTGCCCCAATAAATAAACCGAATGGAAATTGGTATTCAACTCCTACATTTAATCCGAAATCAAATTTTTGCAAAAACTTAAATTTACTTTCGAACTGCGAAGCATCGCCATAAATAGAATGGTCTTGATATTCCTTTCCGTTACTGTCTTTTCGCAAAATATTTGCGTTTAATAAAGTACTGATGTAAGGGCCTGCATATAATTGAAAGCCTTTAAAATGGAAACATGGACTGATAGGGAATAAATTTAAAGAAAGCATTTTAAGAGTTGAATGATAGTTTCCATTAATGGAATCATTAAGAGTTATACCTGCACCTTTTTGTATTACAAGCAATTCATGTTTAAACCAAAAGTACTTTGCCACCATTGAATTAACTGCAATGCCTGCATGGTATGATTGAATGTAATTGGTTTTACTATCGGCAAAAATGTAATTTATATCACTGCCATAAATATTTGCTTGCGTATATCCCACTTTTAAACCGAAACTCACTCTTCCTTTTCTGAATAATTCGTTTCTGGTTTTTGCACTTGTGTCGATTTGCGCTTTAACCGAGATGCTTAAGCAAAAAAGCAGAAGTATGTAAATTAAATTTCTCATGATTTCAATATTTTAAAAATTTATATCCCAAATCCCCGCTACCCTTTCCAATTCTACCAAAGCAGCAGCATGGTTGTAAAGTGTTAGATAATAATTTTGTTGCAAATCATTATATGTTCGCTGTGCATTTAATACTTCCAATAAAGAAGTTTCTCCCCTCTGGTAGCTGTATTTTTTTCCTTCCAAGACAGATTTAGCTTCCGCAAGTAATCCATTATTAAACTGCTTCACTTGTTTTTGAGTGGCTATATAATTATAATATGCCTGCGTAATCTCTGTTTGAATTAGCAATTCAATTTGTCTGTATTGTGTTTCTACTTGAAGATTATTATAATATGCAGCTTTTAATTCACCGGGATGATTATTTGAAAATTTCAAAGGAACAGAGATACCGCCATTGTATTGTGAATATGATGGTGTTGGAGCTATGATATTCCTATCGTAGGATGCATAAATAATGCCTGTTGCTAAGCCTAAATCTATTACTCGATTGGCTTTAGCTAATTTCAGTAAATTTTGAGCAACCACTTTATTTTGCAGTGCAGCTAATAAATCGGCTCGATTATTTTGCGCAGCTGTTATAAGTTGAAGCAAATTAAAATCACGATCAAATTTTGAGAAATCTCCTTCTGGATAAATCAAAGTATCAGTTTGCTTTGCTCCAATGAGAAGAAATAAACTAACCAAAGTCGATTTCCATTGAGCTTCTCCTGAAAACACATCGTTTAACATCGTTCCAGCCTCTAGTTTACTTTGCCTTGCATCAATTTCAGTAATTGAACCTAATTTGAATCGAATACTATCAGACTTTGCCAACTGATTCATCGATTGATATGAACTTATTTTAACATCCAATAATAATTTATTTTGAAGAGCTGTGAGATAATTGAGGGTGGCATCCGCTCTTAAATTTCTGAAATAATCCAGCAATAAAAGTTTACTAAGCTCTGCTTCACTCTTAGCTAAATCTATACGCGCTTTACGTTTACCTCCCAACTCTAATGTCCAACTTAATCCGGAATTAAATCCGTAACCCATATTCATTCTTCGTTGCCCGTTATCAAAACCACCAAAGATCAACTGGGGATCAGGAAATATTTTAGCAGTTTCGATTGCGGCCTCTGCTATATTCAGATTGAATTTTTCAGCGGCATAACTTAAATTATTTTTACCCATCAAACCCATGTAATCTAAATAGGAAATTCTTGTTTTCTTAAAAGAAGTATCGACCTGTGCAAAAACCTTAACGGTAGTAAACGCAAGCAGAAAGACGCAAATAATATAAAATTTAATTTGTTTCATATAATCTTTATGTGCTTGAGTCCTTTTTCATTTCAATGTCATTTTTTTCCGCCTTTTTTTCTACTAAATAATATAACGCTGGCAGAATAAAAAGGGTAAGTGTAGTGGCTACTAATAATCCATAAACTATAACTGTTGCCAAAGGTCGTTGTACATCAGAACCTAAATTAGTGGCAAGTGAAGCAGGTAATAAACCGAGTATCGCAACTGTTGCTGTCATTAATACCGGACGGAAACGATGTTTAGTCCCTTCTAAAACTGATTCTTTAAGTTGTAAGCCTTTTTTGCGTAAATCATTAATATGTGAAATCATAATTACTCCATTTTGAATTGCTACTCCGAATAAAGCGATGAATCCAACGGCGGAAGAAACATTCAATGTCATTCCCCTTATATTTAGTGCAGCCATACCGCCAAATAACGCTAATGGCACAATACTCATCAGTAACCCCGCCTGTCTGAATTTTCCAAATGCGCCATAAAGCAAAATGAACATAATTGCTAATGCAAGTGGCACAATAAAAGAAAGACGGGCATAAGCACGCTTTTGATTTTCAAATTGACCACCCCATCTTATACCGTATAATTCATGGTCGTACTTTGTTTCCTTCTCTACTTTTGGCATAGCTTCATTCAAGTATGATGTAAGGTCTCTGCCACGAATATTAAAGCCAACAGTTAACTGTCGTTTATTATCTTCATGACTAATACTACTTTCTCCGGTTGCCATTTTTATTTTCGCTACCTGTAACAAGGGAATCTTTGCTCCTGTTGTAGAAGTGAGCATTAAGTTTCCTATTTTATCGGGGGTATTACGTGTATCATCTTTATAACGGCAACTTATTTCATACACGCGATCACCGATAAATAAATTAGAGACTGCTTTACCTCCTAAAGCCACTTCTATTAATTGTTGTATGTCAGAAATATTAAGGGCGTATTTTGCAGCAGCATCCCTGTCTACAATAATTTGCAACTGTGGCAAGGGAGGTTCCTGATCAATAAAAATATCCTCAGTTCCTTTAATAGTTTTCAGTATTCTTAATACATCTTCGCCAATTTGTCTTGCTACTTTTAAGTCTTTACCAAAAACTTTTAATACAACGCCTGTATGAGCTCCGGCAATTTTATCCATAACGCCATCTATCATTGGCTGCGTAAACCCAACTAAATATCCTGGTCTTTTTTGAAATTCCTTCGTTAAATCATTTATTAGGTCGCGTTTTCTTCTACCATTTTTCCATTCACGATAGGGCTTCAATCCAACACTTGCTTCAAAATGTGAGGGTGTGAAATAATCTGTACCCTCATCATTGCGTCCTGCCTGTACCATTACATAAGTAACTTCAGGGTATTTCATAATGACAGAACGGAATGTATCGCTCATTTCCCTTGATTTTTCTAAAGTAATTCCGGGTGGTAACTGCACTGGCATCCAAATAGAACCTTCATCTAATTCAGGAAGAAAATCTTTACCAACGATTCCTGTTAAAATAATTGTTCCTACGAGAACTATAATTAAAGGTGCGAATACACTTTTAGGCTTCTTGATGATTTTTTGAATACGAAGATGATACGCATTGGTCAGTTTCTCTAACCATTTATTGTGATACATTTTTCGAGGCTTGTGATAAATAACATAAGCTAATCCGGGTATCAGTAATAAAGCAGCTGCCAATGCCCCAAGCAAAGCGTAACCAACAGTAAAAGCCATTGGTGTAAAAAGTTTTTTCTCTACTCTTTCAAAAGCAAATAAAGGAATGTAGGCAGTAATAATAATAATCGTTGAAAAGAATATTGGTTTTGCAACATCGGCAGCCATTTGTCCAATCGATATTTCCTGCAATTCTATATTAGGTTCATCTTCTCTCTTTTTTAAAATTGTTTCCATCATTACAATAGCTCCATCTACAATTATTCCGAAATCAATTGCACCGAGTGAAAGCAAATTTGCAGGGATGTTGGTAAGCTTCATTAAAATAAAAGCAATTAGAAGCGCAACTGGAACTGTAATTGCAACTAATAACGCCCCACGCCAGTTTCCTAAAAAAACAATAAGCACAATAATTACTAAAGCCATACCCTCCATCAAAGTATGAGAAACAGTTTCGAGCGTTGTGTTTACCAAATTTGTTCTGTCAATATAGGCACGTATAGAAACGCCTTTTGGCAAAAGGTTATTATTTAAATCTTCAACCGCTTTATGAACTCCATCTAATACCATGGAAGGATTTTGGTGTTTCAACATGATGACAATACCTTGTATCCCATCTGAATAATTAACAGAACGATCGGTGTAACCCAATGTTCCTTTTCGTTCTAAGGTTCCCAATTTTAAGACACCTAAATCTTTTATGAAAATAGGCACACCTTTTATTGATTTTACTACAATATTCCCTAGTGTTTGAAGATTATTAACTAAGCCTATACCGCGAATTACATATCCTTGATCGCCTTGCGGAAGAATACTTCCGCCTGCATTTGAATTATTATTTTCTATTGCCTGCGTTACATCTGCAAGTCCGATTTCATATTGCTCTAATTTATGCGGGTCTATTTCTATTTGGTACTGCGTTGTTATTCCTCCGAAATTTGCAACATCCACAACTCCGGATACTTGCTTGAGGCGAGGGATAATAACCCAATTCTGTAAATCAGTAATCGCACGCAAATCATAATCTTTACTTTCAATAATGTAGCGATAGATTTCTCCAATGGGAGAAGTAAGAGGGTCTAATCCGGGTTTCGCACCATAAGGTAAATCAACAGTGTTAATCCGTTCCTGAATACGCATTCTTGCCCAATAGTCCTCTACACCATCCTGAAATACAACTGTAATAAGTGATAAACCAAAAATACTTCGGCTACGTAATACTTGCATACCTGGCAAACCATTGATGGCACGTTCAAGCGGAATCGTAATTTGTTTTTCAACCTCTTCTGCTGCGAGCCCTTGAACCTGAGTTACAACTTGCGATGTTACATCTGCAATATCAGGATATGCTTCAATGGATAATTGCTTCCATGAATAGTACCCAAAAAATCCAAGCAGAACGAACAGAGCCAGCATCAGCCAGCGTTTTTGTATAGCGGTATTTATTAAGTTTTTCAAAACGTAGATCTTTATTAAAAAATAGTTATTTCACTTGCATTAGATAATAACCGCCTTCGGTAATAATTTTATCCCCGCTATTTAAACCTGATTTTACGACTACCTTTCCAGTTGCTTCATCATTTCCACCAGTTACAATTTTTTGCCGCACATACTTTCCTGAAGCAATTTCTAAAAAAACGAAACTGTTATCATTCATAAGAAAAACAGCTTTGGCAGGAATAAGAATAACATTTGATGGGCTGTCGTTAAACCAAATCGTAGCATACATTCCTTTTTTTAGTAAACCATCTTTATTGTCAACAACAATGTAAACGTCCAAGCTGCGTGTTTCTTCATCGACCATTTTATTTACATGATATACGTTCCCTTTCAGTTTTGTTTCAGGTAGGGCGGCAATTTCTATATTGGCTTTATCTCCCTCATGAATAAATCGTATATCTTTTTCTTTTACTTTTCCTGTTACCCAAACCTGCGATAATTCTGCAACCGTTGCTACACTAGAAGCGTTGTCATTAATAAATTGACCTACGACAATCTTATTATCAATTACTTCTCCCGTTATAGGAGATTTTACAATTAAAGGTTGTCCTAAAACAACTTTATCTGGGTCTACCTTAAATATTTTAATTCCAGCCTCTGCATTTTTATATTCATTTTGTGCCACTTCATTCATTGTTTCCGCTTCTTCCAAGTTTTTTTGAATACCAACTCCGTTTTTCATCAAATCCTGCTGACGCCTAAAAGTTTTCTCAGCTAATTGAACTTGGGATTTTGCTTGAAGAAATATTTTCTGCGCAGAGATAAAATCAGGCGAAATAATTTCGAATAAGGGTGTTTCAGGATTTACTTTCATTCCTAAAGTAACGTATGATTTCAAAACCCTTCCCGGGAAAGGAGGTGCAATTTCTGCATATTGTGTTGGAATTGCTTTTACAACACCGGCAGTAATGATTTGCAATTGGTATACTTGCTTTTTAAGTACTTCCTCTTTTAATTTTTTAGCAAGATCAGATTTTGAGGTTACTAAAACGGTATCCCCATGTGTTACGAATTGAATAGTTTCTTTCTCATCGATACGGGTGTGGCATGAAAAAAGTGAACCAGCACAAGATATCACTAAAATTATTATAATTTGTCTCATTGAATATCTTTTAAATTGCCAAAAATAATGAATCAAAAGAATAAGTAGTATTCAATTTATCTTCAGTATAAGTAGTTGTTTGAATATTTTAAATAATTAGTAAAAATTGCAAATATACTATTTTAGAGTATTTAATAACATGTATTTGAATTAAAAGATATTTTTAAGAAGATTTATAAGTATATTCATAATTGATCTTAATGAGTGAGCTTATCGTTTTTCTTTTGATTTGATAAAAATTGAGATTCTAAAACATTAATTGATATTGTAATACAATTTGTCCTCTACGTGCATTTTTTGTTTCATGAATATCTCCATTACTATCTGTATTAAAAATAGGACGACTTTGATAATCTAATGATATTTTAGAATTTTGACCACTTATGACCCAATTTAAACCTATATCATACAATATAACAGGATCTTTTAATTTTTGGTAATTGGCATAAACTGCCGATACATAGGGCTGAAACGTTCCGTGATTTTTTAATAAATCTTTCTTAAATAAATAAGCCACTTGTGCATATACAACTTGCCCTGTTCCAATTAAAGGCACACCATTTCCTGCACCATTAAAACTGGCCGAAGCGTTTATACCATTTGCTGTATTCATAATAGTGATATTGCGAATATAATTTGGACCGAAATCATAATTAATAAAAGACGCATAAGCTGTTATCGCATTTTGTTTTTCTTTATTTAAGTACGAATCATAAAATACATCTACACCAAATTGTTGCAATGGTTTATAAACTGTATCAAAATTAACAGTTCTATACCACACGGCATCCTTTTGGTAAGCAAAGCCAGTTCCTAAATTTAATATTCGCTTTTTTCCTAAATATGACCCAATGTTGTATGGTAATTGATTACTTTCTTTATCTAAAAATTGATACATAAAATAACCTTGGTATTGAAGTTCGGGCGCTTTAGTAGAATAGTAAGAAGTATTAAATGCTCCCACAGGAACAGTAATTACTGTTTGTGTTCCTGTTACTGTTTGAATGGAAGCAGGAGGTAAAGTTGCCACTGGCGTTAACGCATTTTGAACAGGGAAAGGGTTTGATAACGACACTCTATAGTCAAATCCTTTGATTTTACCTTTTACATAAATACCTAATTTACGAACAAATTGGTCAGTTACATCATTAGTTGGCTCTTGTACTACAGGCAAATCTAACCCCAAAATGCTACCAACATTTGATGATGAATAACGAGACGTTCCGTTCCAACCACTTAAACCACCACCAATAGTTAGCATATTTTTAAATACACTATATTCTCCTGTAACATCATGAAAGAATAAACCTGTTTTACGAGCCGATAAACTATTAACACTATTAATACCAAGTTGAGTATAGAAAAAAACATGTTTCGTTACTTGACTCATAATTTGAAAACGAACTCGGCGTAAACCTATATCAAACGTTTCTTTTTTAGGAGAACCTGATACCGTGGAGCCTGGATTATTATCTTCGTACCTAGCCCATATTTGGCATAAACCAGTAGCTTTTATGTATCGTATGCTATCATCAGATAAATATATTTTTAACCCGTCCTTAAAGCGAGCACTTGGTAATTGAGCGCTTGCATTTATTGAAATGACAGTACAAAATAATATGATTATTTTTTTCATATCTAATTTTAAAAATTATATTTAAGGTATTAAATTAAGATGGTCCTGCAAAATCTCAGTAAACTTATTGATAAAAAACTATGAAATAAAATATCAATTCATCTACCAAGATCTTGCAAGGGATCTTTAATATGGTCCTGCAAAATCTCAGTAAACTTATTGATAAAAAACTATGAAATAAAATATCAATTCATCTACCAAGATCTTGCAAGGGATCTTTAATACTGCCTTGCTTAAACCCAAACTAAATATACCAGGTAAAAAACTATGAAATAAAATAACTGATAATTTGGTCCAGGTAAAAGCAAGCTTTTTAAGTACTCTTTAATATTATTTGTTAACGTCACTAACCTTAATTTTTAAATTTGTTATAATATTTTAGCCTAAATATCGAAACGGTAAATAGGCTCTAAATCTTTATTATTCTTATCAATAACCTTTAATTCGGTAATAAGTCCGCTGTTAATTCCATATACCCATCCGTGTAATACGAGTGGTCGTTTTTTCCATGCTTCCTGTACTATCGTTGTTTTCGCTAAGTTTCTTACCTGCTCTATAACGCTTAACTCTGTTAAACGATCAATGCGTTTATCCAAATCATTTATAGTTTCAAGTTCCATCTGATGCTTATTATAAACATCTTTAATATTACATAACCAATTATCAACAAACCCATGCATTTGATTACTCATAGAAGCTCTTACACCACCGCAACCATAATGACCACAAACAATAACGTGCTTAACTTCTAAAATAGTAACCGCATATTCAAGTACACTCAATAAGTTTAAATCCGTATGAATAACAAGATTGGCAATATTCCGGTGAACAAAAATTTCACCGCTTTCAGTATTTGTAATTTCGTTTGCTGGTACACGGCTGTCGCTGCATCCAATCCACAAATATTCAGGCTTTTGCCCAAGCGATAATTTTTTAAAATATTCGGGATCTTCAATTTTCTTTTCATTTGAAAAGCTCAAATTACCTTCGATTAATTTTTTATAACTTTTTTCCATGTCAGAAATCATAAGTCGAAGTTTTAATTATTTTAAAGGCATTATCTAAATAATAAAATTGAATTTTTGATACAAGAGCTATTAGTTAATAGATTTTCTATTAAAAAAATAAAAGACAAAATTTTAATTAACCCAATTACTGGCAACTAAAAGATTGAAATGAAATAATCAAATACGGAAATTACAAACCGACAAATAAATTGGGGTTGTATATTTTTCTGCTAAAGGTTTTGCAGAAATTAAATTAAGTTGCGAAACTTCACTCAAGAAATAAGCAACAAAATAAGGGATAATAAAAGCTTGTATTTGGAAACCATCATCTACTTCATTTTCATTTTCTTCAAATAATAAATCCGGATTAGAAGATGAATTTGACTCTTTTTGAGAATAAGAATGAGAGTTGTGAGCTACATTGCAGTGCTTTGTTTGTATTGTAGTGTATGATTGTAGCGCACTAATACTAAATGATGCCAAAAAGCAAAATAAAAAGAATAAAGAAAAATATGTCGTTTTTAATTTCATTTTAAGTTTTTAAATGTACTACATATTTTATAATAAAAGTCTTTTCTTTCTGAAAAAACATAATTTTAATATATTTTATGAATGTTATATTGGAATTTAATGTAATTAATAAACCTTATTTTTACGAATGCCAAAAATAATCCAATATTTCATACTGTTTTTTCCTGGCATGATGCTATCTCAAAGCTTCACTATTAGCGGTTATGTAAAGGATAAATCAAATGGTGAGT
>JAYVDU010000297.1:0-4443 GCA_043749245.1 Bacteroidota bacterium
AACTCCGATAAGATGACCGAAAATTTTCTGTTAGGAGAAGTCGCACAGGTGAAATTGCCTGAATTCATTGCCTTTTCAGCAGGTATGGATAGTAATTCTTTATGGTCATCACTTTCATCAGCAAACTCATTAATAGCATGAGCATACACAAATGTTTTCTTAGCTTCTTTATTAAAGGTTGATTTAATAAGTTGCATATTATTTTCGAGATTTAAAAAACCTTCATAAATGGAAATCAACATTTTTTCTTCAGGCACATATAATTTCTTACTACACAAGTAATCATTATTTGGTTTATAGCCTTGTAATTGAACTTGCATACCATCTTTCATAGAATAGGCTTGGTATAAAATATATTTATTGCCGTTGTTTTCAAACGTTTCTGTTTCAGGATCTTCAATTGGAGAGGAGGAGCGCCTGTCGCCAACTACGAAATTAAATGATTGAGCAAATGAATTGCCTGCTATTAATAGTGATAAAAATAAAATATTTGTTTTCATAGTTGTTTGATTTGATGATTATTAATTTAAAAATTATATTTTATTCCACATAAAACACTAATCCTTTCAAATACTCACCTTCCGGAAAGTTAGGAGTAATGGTGTGATCCGCTGGTTGAGAAATAGTATGTAATAATTTTAAATGTCGGCGAGATTCAATGGCTCCTGCGGTAACGCTATTATAAAATAATTTTTTATCAATAACTCCCGAGCAAGAAAATGTAAATAAAATACCGCCCTTTTTAATGTTTTGTAAAGCCATTGCATTTAATCGCTTGTAGCCAATTACAGCGTTATGCGATACATCTTTACTCTTTGCAAAGGCAGGTGGATCAAGGATAATCACATCGTAATCCTTACCATGATCTTTTAAATAATCAAACGTATCTAAGGCAAAACCTTCGTGGTTTGTCACGTTATTTAAAATTGCATTTTTGTTACATAAATCAATTGCTTTTGCACTTGAATCAACTGAATGAACTAAGCTACAGCCATGTTTAGCGGCATACATAGAAAATCCTCCTGTGTAAGAAAACGTATTGAGCACTCGTTTATCTTTACTGTAAGTTCCTAATAAGCTTCTGTTTTCGCGCTGATCGATAAAGAATCCTGTTTTTTGACCATTGATAAAATCAATATAAAACTTCACACCATTTTCAACTACTACTAACTCTTCATTACAAGAGCCATATAAATACTCATTGGATAAATTGATGGCATATTGATTCGGTAATGTTTCAGAGCTTTTATCGTACACCGATTTCAACAGATTTTTGAATACTTGTTTCAATGCTTCAGTAATATCCATACGGCTTTTGTGCATACCAATACTGTGCGCCTGAAAAACAATATGTCCGTCGTAATAGTCCATAATGAGGCCCGGTAAGCCATCGCCTTCCCCAAACACTAATCGAAACACATTGGTATTTGGATTATTTGTTAAATTTAAAAAGCCACGAAAGGCTAATGCTTTTTCTATTTTTTTAGTCCAAAAATTAACGTCAATTTGTTGTTTACTAAAAGAGATGATACGTGCCGTTATACTCGCTTTTTGATAATGAGCCATGCCCAAAAACTGTTGTTTTGCGGAATAAATTTCCACGATATCGCCATCCACAATATTGGAATCAGTTATTTTAATAGCACCCGAAAACACCCACGGATGAAAGCGTTGTATAGGTTCTTCTTTGCCGTTGTGTAGTATTAATTTAGGATATTCTGTCATAACACAAATGTATTGGATAATTGCTTGTTTTGGGCTTTAAAAACTATTTTTTTAACTAAATTTGTTGTTCATAAATTTAATAGTTTATGCCTTGCTGGTGTTATTACCAACAAGGAATGTATGTTAACTTATCAAACTTTAAAACGACTATGACAACATCAGAAATAAAATTAAAAATTACGGTTGATGAAAATCAATTACCACATAAAATAGAATGGGAAGCTGCTGATGCAAAAGAGAGTAGTGCTTGTAAAAGCATGATGTTAGCCCTTTGGGACGAAAAAGAAAATAATACCATGCGTATTGATTTATGGACTAAAGAAATGAGTGTAGAAGAAATGAAAAAGTTTTTTCACCAAAATATTATGACGTTAACGGATACGTATTTACGTGCTACTAATGATGACGTTACTGTAAAAGATATCAGAGAATACATGAGTGGATTAGGTCGTAGAATGGGTGTTTTGGCAAACGATTAACCTGCTTTAACCACTTCATAAAAGAAATATAGATTCATAGAACGCAGATAACGCCGATTTATATGATTAATTATGATTTGATTTCTATGAAAAAGTTTAAGAATAGAAATAGAAGGATTATAAGTTAAACAAAACCTACAAGATTTCAAAAATCGTGTAGGTTTATAACAAATTTAAGTTTTGAAATTAAAATTAATTGCAACATTTATATTTCTTTTTTCTTGTTGTTTTTCTCAAACAAAAAATTTTGATATTACTCATAAATACACTGTTCGTGAGGTTTTAGAAGATATCGATTATACTGAAAAGTATCTGATTAAATTTCATCCTGATCCTTTTAAATATATTAGCAAAGATTCTTTACTAGCATTTGTGGTTCGTATTAAATCAAAAATTGATACGCCCTTAACCGAAATGCAAATACGGTTTTACCTCAGGCAAATTGTGGCTAAAATTGGTTGTGGACACACCGATGTGAGCAATTCTAAAGCCTATTCCAAAGCAATCGCAAAATTAAATAGACCAATTCTTCCCTTTAATGCGTTTGTTGTTGATACCAATCGCGTGTTTATTTTAAATAATTTATCAGGTGATTCAACTATTAAAGCAGGGGACGAAATACTAAGTATTGATCATCATGATATCCCCAGTATTTTAGCCAGAATCGGAACCATATTCACCACAGATGGTTATAACCAAACCTATAAAAAACAAGGCATCAAAAACGAATGGTTCAAGTACTATTATTCTTTTAGTTATGGTTTTCATACACCATACTTACTGAGTTTGAAACATACAAATGGTACTGTTTCTCAATATACAATCGCTGCTATCTCCTCACAAAAAGATACGGTGATGTTGCCTAAACGAGATTCGGTTAACGTTATTCAAAAAACAAAAACCTGTACGTATTTTTTAGCTAAAAAAGACACAACGGTTGCAGTGATAGATGTGAATAGCTTTGGTGGCATGCATTGGCGACGCTTTATGAGAAGATCCTTTAAAGATATTAAACGTAAAAAAATAACACATTTGGTGATTGATTTAAGAGATAATGGTGGAGGAAAAATTGATAACGGTATGAACCTATTAGCTTATCTCATTCATAAACCAACGACAATATCCTTTGATAGGAAGCCTAATCTATTGCCTTTAAATTTCAGGTATAAAATGAATTTTTTTACCCGATTAACACCCTTGTTTTTTACGGCTTCACCGTTGGAATTCCCTCACCATTGGCGATTAAGACACTATATTATACATTTACCAAAATATAGAAATGCCTATCATGGAAAGTTAAGTGTATTAATTAATGGTAAATCTTTTTCGATGAGTGCCATTGCCGCAACCTATTTAAAATATAAAGCCAATGCTTTTATTGTGGGCGAAGAAACGGGCGGCAACATTGCAGGCAGTAATGCAGTTGTTAGCGGTACAATTATATTACCACATACAAAGGTTCGCGTGTTTATACCGTATTACCATATTTACCATAGCATTGATGTGATTAATGATGGGCACGGGCTAATGCCCGATATTAAAACAACTTACAGTGCTATTGATATATTGCAAGGTATCGATGTTGATTTGAATAAGGCGTTGGAAGTGAAGTTATTTAATTAGATTCTGCTCATAAACTCAGCCATCTTTTTAACCTTCTTTTTGCTTAATCAAAAAGAAGCAAAAAATCAAGCTAAATCGCCAAATCCATTTTTCCTCGCACATACAACGCTTCAGCTCCGCCGGAAAAACTAGGATTTCACACCGATTTAGCAAACCTACCGCACCTTTACCAACGTATGCAGTACTTCGGTAGTCTCAGTAAACATAATTTTAATGCAGAGTAATATAACGTATTTACTAACGTTTTGCAACTATTTACCTTGCAGATGATTTGTAGAAGACACCTTTAAAGTATTGATATTACTCGATTTTTTAGTTACTGAGAATACTCTAATTAGGGTTCACTCAAAAACTTAATCATCTTTTTAACCTTCTTTTGGCTTAATACTCCGACTTACTTCTACTTCGCTCAGTATAGGACATAAAGAAACAAATTTTGCAGAGATAGTTGGATGCTATCTCAAAAAATTTAATCCCGATTTATCGGTATAGCCAAAAAAGATATAACAAAATTGTTAAATAAACCACTATTGACTTTAAGTCAATAGTTTTAGAACAGATGATTGAAAATCATCTTGCTAGACGTAACCAAGCGTAACTAAGTATTGATAGACGT
>JAYVDU010000298.1:0-4431 GCA_043749245.1 Bacteroidota bacterium
AGATTGTAGTCCTTTAAGCGAAATCCCCAATGTGTTTACACCCAATGGTGACAGCATCAACGATACCTTTAATTTCAGTATTGTTGGAGCAAGTGATGTAAATTTTACTATTTATAATCGTTGGGGTAACATCATTCAAAACTCAACACTTGCTACACATACATATATATCATGGGATGGCAGAACAACAAGTGGCGAAGCATGTAATGAAGGTATTTATTTTTATACCTTGCAATACACGGATGCTAAAGGTGATACTCAAAAGAAAAATGGGTATATATCTCTTATTAAATAAAAATAACCAAATAATTAAATGGAAAATATTTTAGAATTAAAAACAGTAAATGAACTTCGAGATTTTGATTTTTTTATTCCATCTTATCAAAGAGGTTATAGATGGAGTGTAAAAGAAGTTATTGATTTACTTAACGATATTTCGGATTTTAAACCCAAACAAGTTGAGGAGATAGAGGAAAAAACTTGGTATTGCCTGCAACCAATTGTTGTTAAGAAAAAAAATGATGGGCAATATGAAGTAATTGATGGACAGCAAAGGTTAACCACAATATACTTAATTCTACATTTTTTAAATCAAGTCTACACAATTGAAAATAGGGAAAAGTTATTTGAATTAAAATATGAAACAAGACCAGATTCAGGTTCTTTTCTTAAAAATCTTGTAAAAGACATTCATGACGAAAAAAATATTGATTTTTATTATATTTCAACAGATTACAAAGCGATTTTCGATTGGTTTTCAAAACCAAATTTTAATAGAAATGACTTTGAATCAAAATTTAAATTCAACACAAAAGTAATATGGTATGAGAGTATTGAAGATGATCCTATAGCGATTTTTACAAGAATAAATATTGGTAAAATACCACTAACAAACGCAGAACTTATTAAAGCTCTCTTTTTGAATAGTTCAAATTTTGATAAAAAAAACACTGACAAAATTAGGCTAAAACAATTGGAAATCTCAAGCGAATGGGATACGATAGAACAACATTTACAAAATGATAAATTTTGGTATTTTATAAATGCTAATAGTTTTTCCAATAATCGAATCGAATTTATTTTCGATTTAATGAATAGTGAAAAAGATAAAACAGATAATTATTCAACGTTTAGATATTTTAATAAAAAATTTCAAAACAAAACTCAAGAATCTATTGAAAGTAATTGGCTAGAAATTAAAAAATATTTTCAAACATTTGATGAATGGTATAATGAAAGGGAACTATATCATAAAATTGGATATTTAATCGCTATTGAATCTGTCGGAATTAGTGAGTTATATGAAAAATCAGCCTCTTCTACAAAAACCGAATTTAAGAAGTTTTTAGATGCGACAATTATAAACAATTTAAAAAATGTTTCTCTAGAAGATTTACAATATGGAGATAAGAACGTTAAAAAAACATTGCTACTCTACAATATTCAAACCATGCTAAATAACGAAAAAGATAATTCATATTTTCCTTTTGACATTTATAAAAACGGGAAATGGGATATAGAACATATTACATCAGTAAAAGATTCTTTTCCAGAAAGTAAAGAAAACTGGCTGAATGATGCTAAAGTTTTTATAGATGAGCAAATTATTGGTGGTGATGAGTTAAAAAAAAGAGCTGAATCTTGCGATTGTAAGGATGAGACCGAATTTAGTGTTCTTTTTAATGACATTGTTGCTCACTTTAATTCCAGTCTTAAAGATGAGGATATTAATGACATTTCAAATCTCGCTCTATTAGACTCTGAAACAAATAGAGGCTATAAAAATGCTGTGTTTCCATTAAAAAGAAAAACAATTATCAATAGGGAAAAGGAAGGTACTTTTATCCCAATTTGCACTAAAAATGTATTTTTAAAATACTTCAGTGAGTACCCTCCCAAAATATCATTTTGGACTCAAGATGACCGAGAGAATTACTATAAGGACATAGAAAAAATACTTCATAAATATCTAAACAACTAATACGAAATATGAGTAATAATAAATACAAAGGCGAGTTGTTTACTTTTTGGCAATTATTAAAAAAGCAAAATATAGAAATTCCAATTATCCAAAGAGACTATGCACAAGGAAGGGAGGACAAAGAAGAATTAAGAGGTAATTTTTTAAATGCTTTGCATGATAGCCTGAAAGAATTAAAACCTATAAAATTAGATTTTATTTATGGGAGCGAAGAAGGAAATTCTTTTCAGCCCTTAGATGGACAACAACGTTTAACCACACTGTTTTTACTACATTGGTATGCTGCCTTAATGAATAGTAAACTTGACCAAGTGACCATTGATATTTTGCGCAAATTCAGTTATGAGACAAGAACAAGTTCAAGGGAATTTTGTAGAAGTTTAGTTTCTAATAAAATAGTAATTCAAAATAGTGATATAATCAGTACGATAATAAAAGATTCTTCTTGGTTTTTTTTATCATGGAAAAAAGATCCAACTATAGATGCAATGCTTAGAACCATAGATGATATTCATAAGCGATTTGGAGAATTAGACAATTTATGGGATAAACTAGCCTCTGATCAAAATTTGATAAGTTTTTATCATGTTGAACTTTCTAACATTGGTTTAACTGATGATCTATATATAAAGATGAATGCTAGAGGTAAGCTTCTTACCTCTTTTGAGAATTTTAAAGCAAGTTTTCAAAAACACATAATTGACAATAATTGGCAAGTAAATAAAAATTCTAATGAAAGTTTTGCTTGCAAAATTGATACGATTTGGACGGATTTGTTCTGGAACCATAGGAAGGAAAATAGTATTGACGAATCCATGATTAGATTTATTTCAACTATTGCGATGATCCAACAAGGTTTAGAAAAAAAAGAAGACAGAATAAGCGAAATAACAAAAATTCAGCGAAATCCCAATGCAATTAAGGTTGAGTATTTTTCAAATTCAGGATTTAATTATCTATGCGAATGTTTTGATATTTATTGCAAAGTATTTAAAGAAAAAATTAAGTTAGATTTAAATTTTCCACTTTGGCAACATAAACCGGAAGGAAGTATTTTTTCCGCATTAGTTTATGAAGATAATACCAGTTCTGCACAAAGAAACAGTGCTTCATATACCTTAAAAGTTTTATTCTACGCGCAAACCGAGTATTTAAGGAAAGTCCCAGCTTTCAATGAAGAATATTTTCAATGTTGGATGAGAGTCATAAGAAACATTGTGTCGAGAGGGGATATAACAAAAAATGGTGAACGTCCTGCAATTATTAGAAGTCCAGAAGCCTTTGATCGTGCAATAATTTTAATAAATGAATTATCTGAGGGATGTGAAGATATTTATACTTTTCTTGCTAAAGGGGAACCAATGAAGTCTGCTTTTACGAAGGAGCAAATCGAAGAAGAAAGGTTAAAAGCAGAATTAATAATGGCAGATGACGATAATAGAAGAGTCATTTTTAAAATGGAAGACACAAATCTTTTACAAGGAAGAATTGATTTTGCTTTTTACTGTTTAGATTATAATAAAAATATAGAAAATTTTGACAAATTTTTGTTTGATAAAATACAAAAAGTGATAACAAAATATTTAAGTAATGAAAATAACATGACAAATGATTTAAGAAGGGCTTTACTCACAATATCTGATGACAAAGGGGAATATAAATATTATGAATATTGGTGGTCATTTTCTTTCGTAGTAGATGCAAATAAAAGATGTTTAATCGACAAGTTCCGGGAACTGGAATATTACATATATGGTAATTATAAAAATCGAGATTATTATAGAATTTATTTAAAAAAATTAATTTTCCAATTAATGGGGAATGATTTAAATGGTATTATTTCTGCCTTTACAACTCCAAATGAATGGCCAAATTGGAAAACTCGACTTATCAATGAGCCCGCTTTGTTAAATGAAAAATGTAAATCAAATTACATTGCGATTCCTAAGGATGAAAGCCGTTGTTATTTATTAAAAAGCGTTCGTCCACGAGATATTAATGCTTGTGAGGAAATTATTTAAGTTAAAAAAATATTTCAAAGAATAAATTTTGCTCAATAAAAGACTTTAAAAATGAAGCAACGATTTAGGACTTATTTATGAATAAGCTTTTAGAATATAATTTGTATTATCAAAATAATGATTAGCTCTAAAATCTCTCATTATCTCAAAAAAATGTTATATTTGAAAAGTAATTCTTTGACATATTTTTAAGATTTCATAGGGTAATACAAAACAACCTAAATCAAATCTTAAATCTGCCAACAGTAACTTTGGGTACAATTATAAAATGTGGGTATCCGCTTGACACACATTAAATAATGCCTATTTTAGTAGGATGTTATATCCAAAGAATCAGATAGAGTTTGAATCATTATTTAATAACGACGCCAAATGTTTGAAGTATTTAGAAGATTTAAAGTATGAAAATGGATATACTTGTGAATATTG
>JAYVDU010000299.1:0-4415 GCA_043749245.1 Bacteroidota bacterium
ATTTAAGTATTTCTCCTGATCTTTCATTGATTTATTCTGAATATCAATTAATATTTCTTTAAACTTTTTTGTCATTAATTTTTTTCCACTTTCACCTCCAAACTGGTCAGCAAATCCATCAGTAGATATATAAAAAGTGTCTCCTTTTTTTAAGATTATTTCATGGCTTTCAAAGTGTTGGGTATCATCTGTCAAACCACCAATAGCCTTTTTTGTCCCTTTGATTTCTTCAACTTCAGTTTCTTCACTTCTAATTAACCAAAGTGGTCTATTGGCACCAGCATATTTTACAATTGAATCTTCCATAGCAATCGAACAAATTGCAATATCCATTCCGTCTCTTGTTGAATCGTCGCTGTTTGACTGATGAAGTGAATGTTTAATGCCCACATTTAAGTGTTTTAAAATTTCAGATACATCGGAGCTATGAGCTAAAGCATCATCTAATTTTTCTGAACCGATCATACTCATAAATGCTCCAGGAACACCGTGGCCTGTGCAATCAGCAGCTACAATAAAAATGGAATCATTGTTTTTATGGAAATAATAAAAGTCACCACTTACAATATCTTTCGGTTTAAAAAGGATAAAACATTGGGGAAGTGAGGAATAGATTTCCTCTCTACTTGGCAGTTTCGCTTGCTGTATGCGCTTTGCGTAATTTATACTGGCAGTAATATCTTTATTTTTTTCTTCAATAATCTGTTTTGATTTTTCTACTTCGTCTTTTTGAACATTAATAATATTTAACTCTATATTTTGTTTTTCTTTTTCTGCTTTTTGAATGCTAAGTTCTTTTTGAGTCTCTATTAACTCTATTAAACGCTTTTCTTTTTCTTCTTTTTGAATTTCAAGCTCTTTATTCGATATAACTAATTCTGCTGCTCGTTTTTGTTTTTCTTGCGTCTTGAAAAGTAATTCTTTACTGGCAATAATTGATTCTATGGCCTGATTTTTTTTGTCTTCACTTTGCAGATAGAGTTCTTTATCGGCAAATATTTTCGATATTGAAAGATTGATGGCGTTAAATGTACTAGCTGTTTTAACAACATAGTCTGATGCACCATGATGGAATGATTTTAAGGCTACATCGATGTGCTCATCACTTGTGAGCATAATAACACTGGTAAGAGGTTTTTGTATTTTTATTTTACTCAATATCTCAAGGCCACTCGCGGCATCTGTAATTTCGCTATTTAGTTGGTTATCGAGAATAACCAAGTCTGGCATTATTTCCGTGAAGGACTCTAGACATTTCTCTCCTGTTTCAAATGTATATATCTTAATTAGTTTTTCTTTGAAAGAACCCTCTATATATGCTTTTAATGCTAACAAGAAAACCTTATTGTCATCTACAATAAAAATATTTATTTGATCTTTTATGTTCACTAATTTGCTTTTATTTTAAAAATAATTAACGATAAATATCATTTAGTATTTGCGCTTCATAAACTCGGATATTTTGACGAGTGAAAAATATCTTTTATAAAATGATCTATTTTTTTGAATGCCTGTTCGTCTTTTTGTAGATAAGTGCAACCATATATTGAGATAGCTTTTACAAAAACGTCAAGATCAGTTTGAGAACTTAGTAGTATTATATTAGTTTTATTGTTAGACGCTTTTATTTTTTGAATTATCGATAAGCCATCAGCAGCATTGCTATCATCTGTATTTAATATATAGTCCATAATAACAATAGTTGGATTTTTGAAGAGGGCAATTAAACAGGATTCTCCATTTGAAAAAGTTTCAATTTTTGTGTTCGGATAGCGAGACGTTAAAAAACCATGCAATGATTTAGAATAGACCCTATTATCATCTACTATAAAAATTATTTTTTTACGTAAAATTATTTTATTATAAAAATTTTTAAATATATTCATTCACGTTGTTTTATTTAGTTTCAATATATTTGTGTTTATTACTTTCAACTTCTTCAATTATTTTTTTACAAATTATATTGAGTGAGATAATTAGTGTTTTTATTTTTTCAATATCATTAGCATTTTTTGCTAAGCTCTCTATCTCATTTAATAATGGTGTAAGTATTGTAACACCCATAATGGATACTGTTGATTTCATTGTATGTGCTAGGCTTTTTATGACCTGATAATTTGCGTTTTCCAATGCATCATTAATGCGCTTAAGTTCTTCTGAAATTTGTACATGAAATTCATCTATTATCTCGCTCATTAAGGTTTTGTTTCCATGCACCATCTCGGTTAGGTAGCTGATATTGCAGATATTTGTCGTAGCATTTTCAGGTTCTATTTTCATAATATTATTTAGAATTAAAAGTTAAGTCGTACATTTTTTCAAAAAGAAGATTCGAATTAATTGGCTTTGAAATGTAATCGTTCATGCCAAGATTCAAGCATCTTTCACGCTCGCCCGCCATTGCATGTGCAGTCATGGCAATAATAGGGATATTGTTTTTTAATTCCATTCTAATTACTGTGGCAGCTTCATATCCGTTCATTACTGGCATTTCCATGTCCATTAGGATAATATCGTATTTTTTTTGTTTAATTTTTTCAATACCCACACTCCCATTTTCAGCAATTTCTAGTTTCAAATTATATTCTGAAAATAAACTTAAAATTAGTTTTACGTTAAGCTTGTTGTCTTCTACTAACAAAATATTTAATTTACTGAGGTCTTCCATGTTATATTTTTTATCAATAGTTGTTTCTACGAACTGAACTTCTTTTGATTTTTTATAGGGGATACAAAATAAAAATTCTGATCCTACTCCAATTTCACTTTTAACAGATAGTGACCCTCCCTGCAATTCTGCTAATTGTTTTGCGATACTTAAACCAAGCCCTGTTCCACCATATTTTCGTGTAGTATGAGATTCTGCTTGTCTGAATCTCTCAAATATATGATCCAGTTTATCTTGAGGGATTCCTATGCCAGTATCTGTCACCGAAAACTCTAATAATGCATTTTCTTCATCTTCTTTTATAACTTTAACATACACTTGCACTTTTCCTTCTTGTGTAAATTTTATAGCGTTTCCAGCAAGATTTATGATGATTTGTGTGAGGCGTGTATTGTCGCCAAGCAAAATGTTTGGAACGTTTGGATCATAACTAAATACTAATTCAAGGTTTTTCTCTTTTGCTTTCTCTAGTAACATTATATTAAGAGAAATAAAAATTTCCTGTATGCTAAATGTATGTTCTTCAAAGGACATCATTCCAGCTTCAATCTTTGATATATCAAGTATATCATTTATGATAGTTAAAAGATTTTCCCCTGCTGTTTTTATTGTGAGTATATATTCTTTTTCTTGCTCTCCTAATTCTCTTTTTGATAGTATATCTGAAAAGCCAATAATTGCGTTCATTGGTGTTCGTATTTCGTGACTCATATTAGCTAGGAACGCTTCTTTGAGTTTATTTGATTCTTCTGCTTTTTGCATCGCAAGTACAGCATTGCGTTTTGCTTCAATTAGTTCGTTTTTAAATATTTTTTGTTCGGTAATATCTCTTGCAACCAGAACCGCTCCTAATACATTTCCTCTATCATTTTTATATACAGCCCCACTAAATAATACATCCGTTAACTTTCCCGTTTTGTGACGAAATATAAGTGGACAGTCAATTACAAATCCTTTCTTGAATACATCTTTGTAAACTTCTCGTGCTTTATGTGGTTCTGTGAAATAGTCAAAAAAATCAGTGCCTATTAATTTTCCGCGCTCTATGCCGGTAATATTTACCTTTGCTTCATTCATGTCGGTTATTTTGCCTTCTATGCTGATAGTCACCAACGGGTCAAGCGTTGCTTCGATAAGACTGAGAGAGTAGTTTGAAAGCATTTTTTGCGCAGTAATATCACGGGCTGCAGCAAACACTCCCAACACATTTCCTTTATCATCTTTATAAACAGAGGCGTTATATAAAACATCTGTTAATTTCCCGTTTTTGTGTTTTATAGTAAGGGGATAATCTGATACAAATCCTTTTTCAAAAACCTGTCGATAACCTTCTTCTGCTTTTTGTGGTTCAGTAAAATAATTTGAAAAGTCGTTGCCAATTAATTCTTCACGAGGAATGCCAGTAACTTTTATAGATGCCTCATTGACGTCTGTAATTTTCCCATTAATACTAATTGTTACTAAGGGGTCTAAACTAGCTTCAATTAAACTACGAGCATATTGTGAAGATTGTTTTTGTTCTGTAACATCACGTGCTGCGGCAAATACGCCAATAACTTTTCCTTTATCATCTTTATAAACAGAAGCATTGTATAACACATCTGTTAATTTCCCGTTTTTGTGTTTTATAGTAAGCGGATAATCTGATACAAATCCTTTTTCAAAAACCTGTTGATATCCTTCTTCTGCTTTTTTTGGTTCAGTAAAATAATTTGAAAAGTCATTGCCAATTAATTCTTCACGAGGA
>JAYVDU010000300.1:0-4411 GCA_043749245.1 Bacteroidota bacterium
CCAAGGCATAACTATCCGTTTTCAAACTCAATATTTCAGCCTCTTTCTTTTTAACAAGTTTGTGTCCTGCATCCACTACAAGTTGGTTGATCTGTTGCAAGAGTGGTTCATCAATCAGCTTAATATTGTCAATAATATTTTGGTAGCTGAACTGCTCGCTCTCCTCGCCCAAAACTCTGTACCATGAACGCCCATTACTTTGCGAACTAAACTATTGTGGTTAGCGTCCAGGGCAAGCGAATCCCAATTACTCCCCCGTCCATTGCGTACAACGCCAAGCAATAGTATATATCACAGATCCTTACCTTTTCTGCCGGACTTTTTTTATCCCCGCATATTTTATTTTCCAGAAGCGCAAACACTTTTTCATTTAACTCTGGTGTTATAAAAATATATTGCAAAGCCATCAATAGTGGTGGTAACTCATCTCTACTTTTTAAAGGGAATTTCACATCAGAAATAGCGATAGTACGAAGGCTCATTTGTTGCTCAAAACGTTTACGCCTAATGGATGATTTTATATGCGAATAAGGAGCAAAAAATAAGCCTCTCTATCGTAGATTCACACCCTGTGTATAACTTTTCAACAAAATTTTATCACGTAAACCTTATACCAATAACGCTTTCCGAGTTTTCTTGCAGACACTATATAGGGATAAGAATGAAAGTTAAATTTTTTGTTTCTTAGGATTTTTTTTTTAAATTTTCCATAATCGTCCCGTATTCTAAACTCACGGATTTTCTACAGCCTTTACATTACCATCTACTCAAACTTTCAATCCAATAATGTTGGGTGGATTTACATTTCTTCGCAAGAGAAGCCTTTAGCTTCACATTGAGATTTAAAGTAAAGTTTGCAACCACTCTCTGTAGAAAATTTTGATAAAAACTTATCTATTTACGTTTTGCTAATTTGAATAGCAAATATGCTGGTTTAATTAGCTTACCCCTGATTACCAATAATAATTAATAATATATAAATATAATTAATTTCATTAACTTTAATAATCTCCGATGGTTGTAAATTACTGCTAATATGAAACCTCAACTTTTAAAAGTATCTGCTGGACCTCTGTGTTCATTTAGTGTACGACAGGATAATGTACCATTTATAAATAATCGATGGCATTACCACCCAGAAATTGAATTAATTTATTTTAAGGAGGGCGAGGGAACCCAATTTGTTGGTGATAATATAAAAAAATTTACGTCCGGGAATGTTATTCTTGTTGGAGCCAATTTACCCCATTATTGGAGTTTTGATGATAAATATTTCAGTTCGGATGGAAAGCAGCCAAACATTTTTGTAGTTCATTTTTGTGACTATTTCTGGGGAAAAGAATTTTTAAATATTGCTGAAAATTTACCTATAAAAAATATTTTAGAGACCGCTAAACGAGGTATCCAGGTAAATGGAAAAACACAGGAACATGTAGGTTCACTTTTAGAAGAAATGTCAGTTTCGGGAGGAGGTCGGAAGGTTTTACTATTGTTAGAAGCACTCATATCAATTGCCAATTCTGAGAGTGTCGATGTACTTTCCTCAATTGGTTTTCAACCCAATATTTTAGAAACCGAAAATGACCGGATTAATTCTATCTACCAATATTCTCTTGCGAATTATAAAAAGAAAATACAGATTGATGAAGTAGCGGCTGTTGTTTGTATGAGCCCGAGCTCATTTTGTCGTTTCTTTAAATCCAAAACAAAAAAAACTTATTCCAATTTCCTTATTGAAATTAGAGTTGGAATGGCTTGTAAATTGTTAATTGAAAATAGATTCAGCATCAAACAAATTTGCTATGAAAGTGGCTTTAATAATTTTGCCGGTTTTCATAAATATTTTAAATTGATCACTAAAAAAACTCCTTTAAATTTTCAAATGGAGTTTATTTCTAAAAATAATTGATAAGCTAATATTTCCTCACTTCATTCTTTTTTGGCTTTATTGTTTTGGGGAATAAATCTTTGATTATTGTAACTTTTAAAGAATTTTTTTTTATAAGTGGCATACTATTAACAATTATTCAATTGTCATCTATTCTTATGCATTCAAATAATAACACACTTGGGCATTGTTAAGCAATGATCATTATTATATAACAAATGATGTTTTACAATTTACTTTATCAAGGAAAAACTAGCAATAATCTTTAATCATTTAGTTATTACGTGTAAAATTAATATCCGAACATACGCGGTCAAATTTTTTTAATAGCAATACTTATTTGCTAAACAACTGGTGTTATTAAAGACTTTCAAAAGTAAATATATTCGCTAACGAGTATAAAATAAAATTTTAAAAAATGCTGTCAAATATCTGAAAATAGGGATAGCAATTAACACAATAATTTTAAAAAAAATCTGCTCCCAATTTTATTACACATTTCCCCCCTGTGCTACAATGCAATTAACAATGGAAACTATAGCTAAAAAATAATAATTATTTTCCTCGGTTCGCCACTTGCAATATTGCTGTTATAGTTGAATAGATTGGTAATTATCTACAATATAGCAGCATGTAGTCTTTATATATTTGTTGTTAGAAATGCATTTAATGAAACAACTATAGGTGCAACTAAGTGATAGGCGATATTATATCACTAACAAAAAAACATTCCAGAATTTTTAGCTTATGAAAAATAATCGAACATATTCCTTGCCTATTATTTTGGTAATCTCGTTATTTTTTTTATGGGGAGTTGCATATGGACTATTAGATGTGCTTAATAAACACTTTCAAGTAACACTTAATATAACTACGCAGCGATCTACTTTGCTTCAAGCTGCTTATTTTGGTGCTTATTTTCTTTTTGCTTTTCCTGCTGGATTGTTTATGCAAAAAGTAGGTTACAAAAAAGCAATTATAACAGGATTATTATTATATGCCACAGGGGCAATTCTTTTTTTTCCTTCAGCACAATTTGCGAGTTTTCCATTTTTTCTTTTAGCGTTATTTGTTTTAGCAACTGGATTAACTTTTTTAGAAACAGCGGCTAATCCTTATATCACCGTCCTTGGAAAACCAGAGACTTCTGAATTTCGTTTAAATCTGGCACAAAGTTTTAACGGTGTAGGGTCATTTCTTGGACCAATTATTGGCGGCGCATTATTTTTTGGAAATAAATCATCTTCTAATTTAGAAGGATTGGGATCTGTTAAATTGGTATATATAGCAATAGCGGCATTAGTATTAATAGTTGCTTTTTTATTTATACGAACACCTATGCCTGAAGTAAAAGAAGAGGAATTGGTAATAAATGAGAAATGGCATGCAGGTAAAACTCTATTTCAACATTCTCATTTTATTTGGGCAATTGTTACACAATTTTTTTATGTGGCTGCACAGGTAGGGATTGCTGCATTGTTTATTAATTATTGTACTGAAAAAAATGTTGGTATCGATGATCGACGAGCCTCTTATTTGCTTTCTGCAAGCTTAATACTATTTACAATAGGAAGATTTGCAGGAACAGCTTTAATGAAAGTTATAGCCCCAAATAAACTATTAGCAGGGTACGCTTTTATTAATATAGGGTTATGTGCTGTAGTAGTTACAATGCCTGGAATTATATCTGTTTATTCACTTATGGCTCTATTCTTTTTTGAGTCTATCATGTTTCCTACAATTTTTGCCTTGGGTTTAAAAAATTTAGGAGTGTTTACCAAAAAAGGCGCATCGTACATAATAATGTCGATTGTTGGAGGTGCATTAGTGCCACAAATTATGGGCATATTGGCACAATCTAAATCAACATCTTTTTCATATATCGTTCCACTAATCTGTTTTGTATTTGTGTTCTTATTTGCTGTTTACGGATACAAAATAAAACCAGATTCAAAGAAAGAAATATCATAATTTACTACTTATAAAAACGCATTTAATGTAGAAAATTATTAAAAAGTGAATATTTAAGTTAATTGGAAAGCCTTAATAAAGTTTGCAATATATAGCACCATTTTCAAGTATGTTGAATTTTGTAATTAAGTATAATTGACGATAAAGATAAATGACTTCTTTAGGTTGGAAAGCATTGGTTAGATGTGAATAATGCAGAAAAATAAAGAATTAATGCTAAAATATCAGCCTTTTTTTTAAAATAAATTTAACAAGGAGATGCTATAAATCAAATTTTTAAAATAAATATTATATAAAATTATATAACATGATTCAACAAGCAGAAGCAGGTTCCTTTTTAAAAATTCATGCGGATGATAATGTTTTGGTTGCATTGAGAGAACTTTCATTAGGAACATTAGTAATAAATGGGAATGATAAATTAATGCTACAACAAGATATTGCCGCCAAACATAAATTCTTTATAAATGATATGAGAATTGGGGATAAGGTAATAATGTATGGATCATTGGTAGGTATAATGCAATCAGATGTACCTAAAGGTGGACAAAT
>JAYVDU010000301.1:0-4410 GCA_043749245.1 Bacteroidota bacterium
GTTTTGTGGAATTTCCTTAAAATACCGTGCGATTAAAATTAATATAACCTTTGCAGGTTATTGATTTTATTAAATTTTTAATAAAATGGGCGAACCCTACTTAAATTTTAACAATTTGTTAATGAAAAAAATGTAAAACCGAACATAAAATGAATTAAATTTGAAACAAGTAAAAGTGAATAACCTAGAGGAGTTTTAATTAATATTGTATTAATTAGTAACTACCTAAACCGCTTTCATTAAATATATTATTATTTCATGAAGTTAAAGTGGATTATATTGATTAATTTGTTGAGTAATTTTTTATTTGCTCAAACAACACCATATTTAATTGATGAACAATTTAATTCGGGAGTTCCTGCAAACTGGACTAATTCAGGTACGTCTAATACAACAACAAATTGGGGGAGAAAATCAGATGCACGTTCTTTTACAGCAGTTACAAACGCATTAACTTTAAATACAAATTTAGCGAGTAATCCGGGTGAGATTTATTTTTCAGCTAGAACTCCCGCGGGCTCTACCTATAGTGAAATGCTAATTGAAGAATCTATTAATGGCATTGCGTGGACCGCGGTTGGTACTTTTACTCCAAATGGCACAACGTGTGTATATAAAGGCTCCTTATTATCAACTACAATAAGAGTTAGAATATCAATCAGTGTTTATATTAATAACGTCACATTGGATGATATTAGGATAACTAAGCAAAATTTTTGCAGTAATAGATCTCCTAATATTGTAGCCATAATTGTTGATGGGGGTTGCGATGTGTCTAATCAATGTGAGAACGATAATGAAACAATTATTTTCTTTAATGGTAATCGAAATTTACATTTGGATTCCTTAGAAATTATAATGCCAAGTGGAACAAATGGGTTATCATCTGGGTATTCATTTGGAGGAATAGGAGTTGGAAATGGTGTTTCAACCTGGACAACAAATTCAACATATACCAATTTCTTAAATACAACAGCTGCGTGCGGTTCAACTTTATTTTTTGATGTTTCTGCATCAAGGATAATACCACCAAATGCTAGGGTTTATGCATTTACTGGATTAAATCCAACAGCTGCATATAACTTCAGTACTGCGTGTAATACAGCACCTGTTTATGTTATATATTCTACAGAAACAGCTTGCGCAGGAACGGCAACAACATCTTCTGGAAAATATCCAAATGGAGCTTGTGCAGGAGGATCGCCCTTTTGTGATAGAAAAGCGGCAATTTTCAACCATGGTTCAGGTTGTAGCGATATCAAAACGTATACAAAAAGTAATGGTGCAACTTCAAACGGATCTATGATATTTTTCAACCCTAGTTCGTCTGTTTTCACCTCATCTTGTAATAAATTTACTCCTCTCCCCATCTCACTCCTCGATTTTTACGCCACTAAAAATGGTAAGGGTAATGAGGTGATTTGGAAAGTAGCGCAAGAAAAAAACATCTTATATTATACTATCGAAAAAAGTAAGGATGCCATTGATTTTACTGAGCTTGCAACGGTTTACCCAAATAATAGCATACACACCAAATCATATTCAGTATTTGATAGTGAACCTTATCGTGATATAACATATTATTGCTTATCAACCAAAGAAGTGGATGGCACTTCAAAAAATTATAAAATTATTTCGGTGAATGAAGCAGATAATAAATGGGAATACATACATTATCAAACTGAAAATAATTTGGTGTTAGAATTTAAAAACGCTTTACCTAAAAATAGTGTTATTGGCTTATACGATATCGGTGGATAAGAATTAATAACGCAACCTATCAAACACTCACAAACTACACTTGATACAGAAATATTAGCTTCGGGCGTTTGCTTTGTACATTTAGCTACACCTTATAAAACCGAACATTTTAAAATCATTATCTCTAAATAAATTCTTATAAACTAAAATCTCTTCAATTATGAAAAAAATCATTTACGCTGTATTCTTTATTTTAGGAAGTTTAATGACAAATGCCCAATGTTTACGCATTGAAAGTATTTTGGCTGATGCGTGTACAAATAACTCAACTTGTAATCCTTCTTTAGGTTTATATTGTGGTTGTGAGGGGGCGCAAGAAATGGTTCGTTTAAAGGTGGGAAGCTTACCGATTAGTATATCAAACATTACATTTAACTGGCCATCAAATCCATGGAAAGGGATTAGTAGTATAACAGCTACAACAACTGCTATTACGAATTCGTTACAAAGTACTATTTTAGGCTGTGGTGTTCTAATACAACCGCCAGCTGGAATTATACCTTCTAATAGCAGAGTGCTGTTTATTTTAAGCACAGAGTTTTGTGTAGGAACTAATTCTTTTGCGAATTTAAATGATACATTTTTTTTAATTTTTCAAAATCCAGGTAATACAGGTGGTCATTTCGCTAATGCAAATTCAACCACTTCTTTAACGCCCCGCGTGACCTCATATACTGTTTCGGGTGTCCCTGCATGTGCAGGTTCGGTGAGTTATGTGCCCGCATCATTAACTAGTACTGCAGGCGTTGCTTATTCCGTTTCGGGGGCTTATTCATCTAATAAATATGATGGTGGCGCTATAGAATATGATGCCTTAGGTAATGCAACTTATGTAAATAGATTATGTCAAGCTCCATTTCAGCCATTAAGCATAGCTGCAAGTCCAAGTATAACATCTTGCGCTGGGTCATCTATAGTATTAACATCAACAGTTACAGGTGCGTATTCATCGGTTACATGGTCAGGAGGTTCTGGAACGTTTTCATCTCCATCATCATTAACAACAAGTTATACCCCTTCTGCCGGCGAATTAGGAACTACAATTAGTTTAACTTGTACGGCAACTAAAACATGTGCTACATCAACATCAACGGCTTCAACAACAACCTCTATCAAATACCTTCAAGCGCCACTGGCAATTACTATAAATTCTACCAATGGGTATTCGTTATGTGCGTTAGGATCGTCTGTATTATCCTATTCGATATCTAATGCATCTGCTACAGGAACTGTGAGTTCAGCTTGGAGTAGTCCGTCCGCTTCAACCCCTACTTATGCAGTATCTGGTTCAGCAGGAGCTAGCCCAATTACTTATACATTAAATGTTTCTAATATTTGTGGGGTTAAAACCCAAACGGTTAATATTTATCCTTTGGCAAATCCTAGTGTAACCATCAGTGTCCCATCGCTTACCGCTTGTGTTGGAAGCACCGTAGGAGTTGTAGCAACAAGTAACAGTGGTAATTACAATTGGACTAATCCTTCTGGCGCAACAACGGCATCTGTTGTTATTACAGCTAATACCACCACCACAGGAATAGTTACAACGACAAATACATGTGGCACAAAAACAGATTCTTATACACTTACTGTTATTCCTCAGTCTACAGTCAATGTTTCGCCGACAGCGGTTTCTATATGTACAGGACAAAGTGAAATGGTAACGGCAAGTGCTAATACAGCAGTTACCTATACTTGGAGTGGCACAGGGGTTAATGGATTGAATACGAATACGGTTTCTTTAAACACAGCAGGAACTTATACAGTTGCTTCATCCAGTGTATGTAATACTTCTACCGCACAAGTTAACGTTGTAGTTAATAGTACGCCTACATTATCAGTTGCTACCACTAATACTTTATTGTGTGGTGGAGCCACTGCTACGTTATCTTTAGCTGGTAGCGTAGGGTCATATTCATGGAGTACAGGAGCAACAACGCCTACAATTGCTGTGAGTTTGGGAGGAACCTATAGTGCCACAGTTACTACAGCAACGTGCGGATTTACAAATAGTGCTATTACAATTTCAACTTTGCCAACCCCAACACTTTCGGTTAATAGTAATTCGGTTACAATTTGTGCTGGACAATCAGCTATACTAACAGCTAATAGTAATATAACTCCTTATCAATGGAGTACAGGGGCTACAACTAATACTATTTCTGTATCGCCAATAGTGAATACATCATATACAGTTGGTGTTTCAAATACTTGTGGTTCGCCAACTCAGACCGTTGATGTGTCTATTTCTGCATTGCCCAACTTGAGCATTAATACACAATCATTAACTATATGTAACGGTGCGGCGGAAACCTTAACGTTATCTGGTAGTAGCGGAACATACGCATGGGGCGGTAGCTTAGCGACCACGCAAACCTTATCAATTTCTGCTGGAGGTGTTTATTCAGCAACAGTTAATGCTGGAGTGTGCGGCACAGCAACTGCATCTATTGCCATAGCAAACATATTGAAACCAACATTGTCTGTAACTTCAAACACATCAATTATTTGTGACAATACACCAATTATTTTAACAGCAACAAGTACTTACACCAATAACTATAGCTGGTCGCCATTAGCCGCATCTACTAATACGTTGCAAGTATTAACGCCGTTAGTTTATACGGTAACTTCTACAAATAGCTGTGG
>JAYVDU010000302.1:0-4407 GCA_043749245.1 Bacteroidota bacterium
CCACCCCAAGTATTATATAAATAGTTGCACTGTTATCTCTTCGTCCAAAAGCACCCGCAAATTGATATCCAAAAGAGTTTTGAAGATTGTTACCATAAAAAGCTAAGGCTATTCCAGCGATAATTAAAATAACACCAAATAATTTATTATTGCCCATGTTTATTAGAATCTACTCATTTGGCTTTTCGATGTCCGCCTCGTACACTGTTATTAATAGGATTTTCCGATTACTCCTTTGTCTTTAAATATGCTAATAGGTTTGTATGAAACTGGTCTTGAGTTTTTTGTCAAAACGCTACGTAGTAAACTTGCTCATAACGGTTTGAAGCTAAATTTTAGTTTGGGCTTTGAAACCGTTTTCTGCCGAAAAGCTACTAACGAAGATAACTATTTATTGCTATTTGCAAAGAAAAAATAAATCACACTTTGGCGTGACTACCGCTTTTGCAAATGCCGAAGTCGAATGCCCAAATTAAATTTAGGTGTTATGGGTAGTGTTTTCTCTGCTGTTTTACTGTTTTTTGTCGTGTCAACATATAACCAATAAATAGTATAATTATAGAAATGGCTAAAAAGCTATAATTCCAAAAGTCAATGTGAGTGCTTATATCTCTTACATTATGTAGTTTTAAAAGATGATGGTCTATAATGCCTTCAACAATATTAAAAAGTCCCCAACCTAATAGCAGTACACCCACCAGCAATTTTCCTGATTTGTCAATGTCTTTTCGTTTTAAGAGCTTCCACAATAAAGTTACACCTACAATAACTACAATTAAAGTAAAAAAGTGGAATATTCCGTCCCAGAACATATTAACACTTTTTGCCACAACCGTTATAGGAGGCATTTTATTAGAAATCATTTCATGCCATTGAAATATTTGGTGCAAGATTATCCCATCAATAAAGCCACCTATTCCAATGCCCAAAACCATTGAAGCAGTAGTTAAAGGCCTCGGGTTTAAAATCTCTGCATTCTCAGAAACAAAACGTTTATGCCTTTTATTAGACAAATAAGCTAGATATACCACAATAATTGCCAAAACGATAAAGGCAGACAACATTGTAAGTAAATTCGGAAAAAAAGTGCTGTCATAAATTTCTTGTTGTATTTGACGATTGCAAGTTATACAACAAAATGCCTGATACTGTATGCCTAAAAACCCAATTAATACTATCAATTTCTTCATATCCTTAATTTTTTGTTACGTATCTTAACATTACCCCTAACGTTTTTTAGCTAAATGAAGTGCGGTTTTGAAACCGAAATATTTTCTACCGACACAATAGTTTATTAGTTGCCGAAATACCGTTCTCTTTTTTGCCTACATAAAAATAAGAAACTTTCGCGAAGCGGCAACTTGTAGGCAAAAAACTTATACTTCCGCCCGCATTTTTTTTAGGTGCTGTTATGTTTTAGTTCGCCACCTTTAGTTTAAACACAGATACGTGTCCGCTGAACTAAGCTGTTAGGTGTCTTTGCTGTTAGTTGGTTGCCGAGTGTTTAGTTTTAAACATAGTTTTTGCTGTGCCATAGATAAGGCAATTTGAAAAATTGCTTGTTCTAATAACCACACAGGCGGAGAGGAAATTTTGAAAGCGTATTTGGGGCAAAAATAAATTACTTCCTTTAAAAAGAAACGACCAAATGGGCTTGCAAAATGTGCGGCTGATTAAACACAGTGCGGTACACTTAGTTCTATACACACAGGGCCGCAGATTGCTGCGATAGTGGACTTGCCGACACAAAGTTCATTTACATTTGTTAAATTACTGCATTACCATTTAAAATATTTATTTATATTTAAACTATGTATAAAATTATTGGTCTACTTTTATTTACCTTTTTGTTGTCGTGCAATAATAATAATAAACAGCAAGCCGCTTTTGCCCCAAAGGTAAAAGAAGCCCACGGCTACCTTGTACCTCAAGACAGAATTGCTGAACCAAAAACAATACTTGCCGGTATACCAGTAACTATAAAAGCAGGCCAGCCTAAATTTACCCTTACCAACACCAACATTCATCCCGCAGGTATACCATCTGTTATTATGGCAGGCATTCCTCGCATTTGCACACCAGGGAAAGATACTTTTTTATTACCCAACACGATGCCCGCCATAGATAGCCCTTTTGTTGCTGGCGTACCTGAAACTGTTATAGCCAAAGACATGGCTAACAAAGACCAAAACCCACAAAGCTTTAGCACTTATGGTAAATTGCAAGGTTTAAAGCACGGTACTATAGGAAGTATGCTGCAAGACAAAAGCGGAAACCTTTGGTTCGGCACATATGGAGGAGTAAGTAAGTATGATGGGAAATCCTTTACGACTTTTACCGATAAAGAAGGGCTTGCCAACAATACTGTTTTGTCGCTGTTAGAAGACAAAAGCGGAAACCTTTGGTTCGGCACATATGGCGGAGTAATTAAGTATGATGGGAAATCCTTTACGATTTTTACCGATAAAGAAGGGCTTACCAACAATACTGTTTGGAGTATATTAGAAGACAAAAGCGGAAACCTTTGGTTCGGCACATATGGCGGAGGCGTATCGAAGTATGATGGAAAATCCTTTACAACTTTTACCGATAAAGAAGGGCTTGCCAAAAATACTGTTTTGTCGCTATTACAAGACAAAAGTGGAAACCTTTGGTTCGGCACAGATGGCGGTGGCGTATCGAAGTATGATGGAAAATCCTTTACTAATTTTACCAATAAAGAAGGGCTTGCCAACAATACTGTTTATTCGCTGTTACAAGACAAAAGCGGAAACCTTTGGTTCGGCACCCGCTTTGGTCTTAGCAAGTTAACATTAACGGAGCTAGTTCAAATAAATGAAAATCCCAATAGCTATCGGGACAAGTCAAATACGCTTACTAAACAAGATATTGTTTTTAAAAATTATACTTACGCAGATGGATTTTTGGGCATAGGTGTAAATGGCGGCAAAACCATGTTGCAAGCCAAAGATGGGACCATTTGGATAGGTGCTAATGATAGACTTACTGCTATGCACCCAGAAAATATGCCACCCGATACTATTGCACCCAACATACAATTAACCACTATAGAGTTGTTTAACGAAAATATTGCGTGGGTAAATTTAGAAAATAAAAAAGATAGTACAATTACTTTAGGGAATGGCGTAAGCGTTAGTAATTTTAATTTTGATGGTTTAACAAAATGGTACACTTTACCTGATAATTTAAGTTTGGCTTACAACAATAATTATTTAACATTTAATTTTATTGGTATAACCATGGCTCAGCCAAAAAATGTAAAGTACCAATATATACTAGAGGGCATTGATGAAAACTGGAGTGCTATTACCAACAAAACATCAGCACCTTATGGCAATTTACCACACGGTACTTATACCTTTAAAGTAAAAGCCATGAATAGTGAGGGTTATTGGAGTGCGCCCTTTGAGTATAAATTTACCATTCGCCCTCCCTTTTGGCAAACGTGGTGGTTCCGTGCATTAATTGGTTTAATAATTATAAGTTCAATTTGGTACTACATAAAAAGTCGTGAAAAAAAATTAATACGAGAAAAAGTATTACTTGAGGAAAAAGTTGAAATAAGAACCAAACAATTATCAGAGCAAAAACAAATTGTTGAAGAAAAACACAAAGAAATTACCGATAGTATAAATTATGCCGAGCGTATACAGCGGGCATTATTAGCCAGTAAAAAAATGTTAGATGAAAATTTGACTTCGACAGGCTCAGCCAACAGAGATTATTTTATTTTATTTAAACCTAAAGATGTAGTAAGCGGAGATTTTTATTGGGCGGCTTCGACAGGCTCAGCCACCGACAAAAAATTTATTTTAGTTACAGCAGATAGTACAGGACACGGAGTGCCGGGAGCTATTATGAGCATATTAAATATTGCTTGTTTAGATAAAGCAGTTACAAAAGGAATTATTAGCCCTGAATTAATTTTAGATGAAACCAGAAGATTGGTTATTGAAAACTTAAAAAATGATGGAAGTGCCGAGGGAGGAAAGGATGGCATGGACGGAAGTTTATTAAGTTTTGATTTTAAAAATAATGTTTTGTATTGTGCCTCCGCCAATAATCCAATTTGGGTAATACGTTCTGTCAGTTCGAGCGGAGTCGAAAACAAGAATGAACTAATTGAAATAAAGGCCGACCGTTTGCCAATAGGAAAACACGATAGAGATAATATCCCTTTTACTTTACATACATTAAATTTACAAAAAGGCGATGTCGTTTACACCTTAACCGATGGTTTCCCCGACCAGTTTGGTGGTGCAAACGGAAAGAAATTTAAACACAAACAATTACAAAACTTGTTATTGGCAATGGCAAATGAACCAATGGAAATTCAAAAACAAAAATTAAATGATGTGTTTGATATTTGGAAAGGAAATTTAGAAC
>JAYVDU010000303.1:0-4386 GCA_043749245.1 Bacteroidota bacterium
TTTAAAATATTAGTTCATACAGTGTTGATTGTAGTGCAAGGAAGAGGTAAGTAAATAATTTTTAATTTTAAATGTTGAATTTTAAAGCTAAATAAAAAATGAAAATATTAATCACAGGAGGAGCGGGGTTTATAGGCTCACACGTTATAAGATTATTTGCAAATAAATATCCAAATTATACAATTTATAATTTAGATAAGTTGACTTATGCTGGTAATTTAGCGAACTTACGCGATGTAGAAAATAAACCAAATTATCATTTTATTAAAGGAGATATTGTTGATGCCGATTTCATTAATAAATTATTTGTGGAACATCAGTTCAATGCCGTTATTCACCTAGCTGCTGAAAGCCACGTAGATAGAAGTATTACTAACCCTTTGGAATTTGTGTTTACAAACGTGATAGGAACAGTTAATTTATTAAATGCCGCTAAAGAATTATATAAAAAAGATAATTCTTCATTTTCTAAATTTTATCATATTTCAACTGATGAAGTTTATGGTTCTTTAGGTGACACAGGTTTATTTACGGAATCAACAGCTTATGATCCGCATAGCCCTTATTCAGCATCTAAAGCTAGTTCCGATCATTTTGTAAGAGCATATCATGATACCTATGGTTTACCTTGTGTTATTTCTAACTGCTCTAATAATTACGGCCCATATCATTTTCCTGAAAAATTATTACCACTTTGTATCAATAATATTAAAAATAATAAACCCTTACCAATTTATGGTAAAGGCGAAAACATCCGTGATTGGCTCTTTGTAGAAGATCATGCACGTGCTATTGATGTTATTTTTCATCAGGCAAAATTAGGAAGTACCTACAACATTGGCGGACATAACGAATGGACTAATATCGACGTCATCAAATTATTATGTGATATGATGGACGAAAAATTAGGAAGAGTAAAAGGCACAAATCAAAAATTAATAACTTATGTAACTGACCGTGCAGGGCATGATTTGCGTTATGCTATTGATTCTACTAAGCTTCAAAATGATTTAGGCTGGAAACCATCTTTGCAATTTGAAGAAGGTTTATCAAAAACGGTTGATTGGTATTTGCAAAATGAAGAATGGCTTAATAATGTCACTAGTGGAGAGTATGCTAATTATTATGAGAAACAGTATTCTTAAACTAACTGAATTCAAGGTCGTAAAATGCGACCTTGAAACTCTGCGAAAATGGTGAAGCAAGAATCTTTACTTATACTATCTGACGAAGCTATCACTAGTAAAATTTATATTATTAGGGGGCAAAAAGTGATGCTTGATAGAGATATTGCTGAACTGTATCAAGTAGATACTAAAGTTTTGAAGCAAGCAGTTAAGAGAAATCTGGAAATTTTCCCTAACCATTTTATGTTTGAAATGAATGATTCAGAATTTGAGAATTGGAGGTCACAATTTGTGACCTCCAATTCCGATAAAATGGGATTAAGATATAAGCCATTTTGTTTTACAGAACATGGTGTTTTACAAACAGCGAATATACTTAAAAGTAGTAGGGCAAAACAAATAAGCATTCGTATTATTGAAGTGTTTGTGAAAATGCGAGAAGTTATATTAGCTCACAATGAAATAAGATTGGAAATTGAACATATCAAAAAGAAAATTAATAACCACGATAAAAATATCGAATTAGTTTTTCAATATTTGGATGAGTTATTAATGAAAAAAGAAAAATCTAAAACAAGAACACAAATTGGATATAAATTACCTAACAAAAAATGACATTTAGTAGCATTACGTTTTTAATCTATTTTTTACCAACGTTTTTATTGGCGTATCATTTCACGCCCAATAAATATAAAAATGCGTGCATACTTCTGTTTAGCATTGTTTTTTATGCCTGGGGTGGACCAAAATTTATTTTCGTCATTCTTGGTACTACGTTCTTGGATTTCTTTTTGGTGAATAAAATGCAAGATGCCAAAACGGAGAAAGGTAAAAAGCAGTTGTTAGTTATTTCGTTGTTAATGAATTTGGGACTATTATTTTATTTTAAACATTCTAATTTCTTTATTGATAATATTAACGATGTATTAGGTTTAGCAGGTGTTAAGCCTATTAGTTGGTTAAAAATTGTATTACCAATCGGTATTTCCTTTTATACGTTTGAAAGTGTAACTTATGTGGTAGATGTATATAGAGGCATACATAAACCGCTTAAAAACTTTTGGCATTATCAAACGTACATTTTATTATTCCCAAAACTCATTGCCGGCCCCATTGTTCGTTACCATGATATCGCCGATCAAATAACCAATCGCGAAAAAAATTATACGCCAGAAGTAAAGTTAAGTGGGTTCTATACCTTTTGTATAGGTTTAGCTAAAAAAGTAATTATTGCTAATACAATTGGAGCTCAAGCTGATGATGTATTTAAGTTAGATGCTACGCAAATAGATACAGCCGCAGCGTGGGTAGGAGCAATTGCTTATACATTCCAAATTTATTTTGATTTTAGTGGATATAGCGACATGGCAATTGGTATTTGTAAAATGATTGGTATTCGTTTACCTGAAAATTTCAATAATCCTTATTTATCTAGCAGTATCACTGAGTTTTGGCGAAGGTGGCATATAACACTTGGCGCATGGATGAAAAATTATTTATATATTCCGTTAGGAGGCAATCAAGTAAATTCTCAAGCAAAATTATATCGAAATTTATTTATCGTGTTTCTAGTATCAGGGTTATGGCATGGCGCTAGCTGGAACTTCATTATTTGGGGCGCTTTTCATGGATTTTTTTTAGTTATGGAACGGTTGTTCTTATTAAAATTATATAACAAAACAGGGAAGCTTATTTCAACAGCACTCACCTTTTTAATTGTAGTTGTGGGTTGGGTTTATTTCAGATTAGAAGATTTAAGTCAGGCCAATCATATTGTAAAAACCATGTTTAGTTTTAATTTCTTTGACGGTAAGTTTACCACTCATAACGATTTTTATTTTTCATTAGGATTGGCTATTCTGTTTTCATTCTTTGCTTTTATCCCATTTACCAAGTCAATTCAAACAAAAGTATATGGCGAAATACATACCACAACTTCTAACGTTTTAATGCTTACGATTTCTATACTGTTATTTTATATTTCTTTAAGTTACATAGCTGCACTTGATTTTAACCCATTTATTTACTTTAGATTTTAAGAGCTGATGCAAAAGAAATCCTATAATCTATTTGTTATTATCGCGTTTGTAGCCTTGCTATTCCCTATGATAGCAGGTTTTATGAAGAAAGATAAAAATCCACATTTAACGGGCATTGTTATTAATAACGTTAATCCTGATTCTACATTTACCAAAGACCAATGGTTTAGTGGCGAATACCAAAGTTTGAAAGATGATTATAATAATGATCATTGGGCATTTAAAGAAAAATTTGTTCGGTTAAATAATCAATTTTATTATGATGCATTTAATCAATTACGCGTAAATGGCTTTGTATCAGGCAAAGAAAACTATGTATTTAGCGAGGGATATATTTTTTCGGCTTATGGCGATGATTATGTTGGCGATGAAAAAATAAAAACAAAATTAGAAAAAGCAAAAGTGGTTCAGGATTCACTTAAGAAAAAAGGCATTGATTTGTTGTTAGTATTTGCACCCGGTAAAGGGGAATATTGCATCGAACAAATTGAAGATAAATATAAGCATGCTTTTACAAAAACAAATTATCAAGAATATATTTCTGAATCGAAGCGTTTAGGTATTAATGTACTGGACTTAAAAGCCTATTTTCAAAAACTGAAATCAACAACACCTTACCCTTTATTCCCGCAGTTTGGGCATCATTGGAGCTACTATGGCGAGTGTATCGCAGTAGATACAATTATTGGGCATATTGAAAAACTGCATCACTGTGATTTACCTGACATTACGTGGAAAAATAGTGTTGTGGTAGATACAGCTCGAAGTAGGGATGCTGATGTTTTAAAAAGTATGAATTTATATTCTAACCCTAAACAGTTAATGAAATTGGCTTATCCTGAAGTATTGTTTGAACAAGATACGCTGAAGAATGTAACAAGAGTTCTTACCATAGCCGATAGCTATTGGTATGGCCCAGTGTATTTAGGTGTGCCTCAAAATTGCTTTGCTGGCGGGCAGTTTTGGTACTATTATAATAAGATAATTCCAAACCCAAGTGCTACCGAAAAAGTAGAAGTATGGCAATTAGATTTTAAACAGAATATTGAAAGTAATCAAGTGATTATGTTGTTATATTCTGATGGTAATATACCTGGTTACGGTAATAATTTTATTGAAGACGCTTATGAGCTATATACAAACCCTAAAAAATACTACGAGCGAGTTGGAAAAACAAAAACCTTAAAAGGATACGAAAAACAAATTCGTGAGAAACCTGT
>JAYVDU010000304.1:0-4376 GCA_043749245.1 Bacteroidota bacterium
TAAGTTTTTGGCGACTCCCTTTGTTTGAATTGTTTAATCCTTATTCGTTAATACACTATAAATAGTATCGCTCTCGCAATAAAATATTTTTTCGCAGGATAAAAGATGTTTCTCGTGCGATTGCTGATGTTTCTGTTGCCATAAAATATTTTTTCGCAGGAGAAAAGGTGTTCCTCTCGCAATCGATGATGTTTCTCCCTCAATAAAATATTTTTTCGCGGGAGCAAAGATGTTTCTCTCGCAATAAAAAAAATTCTCGTGAGAGGAAAGATGTTCCTCTTGAGAGCGATGTTGTTTCTCCCACAATAAAATATTTTTTAGCGAGAGTAATGATGCTCCTCTCGTGATTTAGAAGCTTTCTCTCGCAAAAAAATAATTTCTCTCGGGAGTGATGTTGTTTCTCCCGCAATAAAATATTTTTTCGAAGGATTAAGGATTTTACTCTCGCAATCGATAATGTTACTCTCGCAATAAAATATTTTTTCTCGAGATTCTTGATGTTCCTCTCGAGACTTAATACCTTTAAATGATCATTAAATAATTTCATGCTCTAGTCTTATTCGTCAAATAGCGATTTCAAAGATTAATAATACTTTCTCAGGTATTTAAAGATTGCTACCATCATCAACCAACATGACTAAGCATACATTTTGGCAATATCAAATCAACAATCAACCATTCTTTGGGACGGCAGAACAACTAGCGGAGAAGCTTGCACCAAAGGTGTTTACTTTTATACCTTGCAATACACCGATGCCAAAAGAGATACTCAAAAAAAGAACGGATATGTGTCTTTATTGCGGTAACGTCATAGCGAGGAGGCACGACGAAGCTATCTCAAACAATAAAACATATTAAGTCGAACATTCCGCAGCATTACAAATGCAGCGGAACGGTATACCCTAACCCAACTACAGGTAAAGCCATTATAAATTTAAAAGATGCAGGCATTACAGGCATAGGTTTAAAAATATATGATGTAAATGGCAGAGTTGTATTTGAAGATAAAGTAACAGATACCGTAAATAAAAACTACGAATTAAATACAGAGTTAAAATCTGGAATTTATTTTGTTGAGGTAATCGATACTAATACTGAAACTATTTACAAACAAAAATTAGTAATACAAAAATAACTCCCTTAAAAAAACCAGTAGCACTTTACTACTGGTTTTTTTTATCTTTGTTATCAATGAAGTTATGTAATATACATATATATCTAATGTTATTGTTGTTTCTTACCTTTGGAGAGGTAGGAAGAAGCTTTGCTCAGGTTAATGTTGTTATTGATCCGAGTTTTGAGCAATTTGATAGTTGTGGAATTTCATTAGGAATTTCTAGCAATAGATATTGGCACAGTTTAGATTCTACTAATAATACACCCCCTTATCCGCCTCAAGTTTACTCGCCTGTATATTTAAACACTTGCGATACGCAAATTAGTTCATCAAGTGCTTGTCCAAATAATTATGCGCAAGGATTTAGTTATATGTATCCTCGTTCTGGAAATGGGATGTATGCTAGTGTTTTTCATTTAGATTTTAGCGCTAATCCAGGTTATACCAGAGATTATTTACGAGGACGGATACGAGGAAATTTAGGTAATGGTAAACAATATTGTGGTAAGTATTATGTAAACTTGTACCATAGTATGAAATATGGAATAGATAGATTAGGAGCAATAGCAGATAATGGAGCTTTAGATGTACATCCATGCAATCAGCCGATTGTTGCTATTCCTACATGGGAAAACACTACATTTAATTATATCACAGATACCGTTAATTGGACTCGAATACAAGGTTTATTTATAGCCAATGGAACAGAAACATATTTAACCATCGGTAATTTTTACAGCGATGCAAACACACATAAAGTAGTATTTAATGCAAGCGCAAGTTATCCAGAATCTTATTATTATATCGATGACGTTAGTATTATTGCAACCGATATAACCGCATACGCAGGTGTAGATGCTACTATTTGTGTAACAGATAGCATACACTTAGGTCGCCCACAGGAGGTGGGTTTAGAGTGCTTTTGGTATAAGCCAACCATAGCCTTGCCCTTTGCAAGCACCAGTGATATTTGGTTTAAACCCACACAAACAGGCACATATAATTTTATACAACGTATGGATAATTGTGCTATTACTTGGGATACAGTAAACATCACTGTTATACAAGATTGCAGTTTGTTATTGCCATCCACACAAATACCTAACGTTTTCACACCCAATGGTGATGGAGTTAATGATGTGTTTGCTTTTAAGATCAGTGGCACACTCAGTGATTTTAAAATTTACAATCGTTGGGGTTTAGAAATTCATCAATCAATTTTAAATCAACAATCCATCATTTTGTGGGATGGGCGAACCACCAGTGGAGAAGCTTGTAACGAGGGTGTTTATTTTTATACGTTAGTTTATAAAGATAATAAAGGCGATACTCAAAAAAAGAATGGGTATGTGTCGTTATTGCGTTAACGTCATAGCGAGGAGGCACAACGAAGCTATCTCGGAGTCATTGCGAGGAGCTATTTCAGCGACGAAGCAATCTAGTTCTTTTTGAGATTGCTTCACTCCTGCGTCGTTCGCAATGACGAAACAGATTACTCGGAGTACATTTTGATTTTGTGAAGCAATAGCCGTAAAACAAACGAAGCAAAGGCAGGCGCAGGAGGGTTTGTTTTATCGGTGGTTTTAAAATAGCAAAGAGGATAATTGTTTTAATTAAAATGGTTAGCTATTTTAAAAATTGCCTAACACAAAATCAAAAGGCTTTTGTAACTTTTGGCCACCAAAAGTTTAAAAGAAAAAAATTACTTAAATCTGATAGCTATCGGATTTTGTTCTTTGCTTCAAGGCAAAGAACATATAAATATCATCTAAGGAAAAAAGATATAAAGAATACTTACCTATGTTCTAATAGCTCTGCATTGTGCCGCAGCATTACAAATGCAGCGGAGCGGTGAAGAGACGATGCAAATTAACTATAAGGAATAGTTCAATAATACAATAGCGCGGGTCGTCAAAAATGCGAGCAGAGTAGCAGTGAATTTTAATTTTTTTAGATGAGTTTGAAAGAGCTTTAGTTCTCTTTCAAAAACGAATCTTAAAAATTAAAAGAGAGCGTGGTGCATATTTTTGACTTGATTTTTTGTTTCTTTTTCATCTAAGGAAAAAGATAGAAATAAAAATTGTAATCAGTATTGAATCCGATAGCTATCGGATTTGTTTCTTTGTTTCAAGACAAAGAACACACAAATATCATCTAAGGAAAAAGATAGAAAGAAAAGCGGAATTATTCTTACTCCACTCTCTTAATGGTACAACCAATCGATTTGGTTTCCTGCATTTTAGGAGTTTCATTTTTAGATAAAGCCTCAATAGCATCTTTTAAATAATGAGCCTTTGCCTGCGTAGCATCTTTTACATTGTCATCTATCGCGCCTTTGTACAATAAGCCTTTAGCATTAAACAAAAAACATTGAGGAGTACGCGTTGCGCCAAAAGCATCCGCTAATTTAGCGTTAGCATCCAATACATAAGAGCAAGTATATTTTTGAGCAGTAGCGTATTTCACCATTTGATCAAAGCTATCTTCTTCGGTGCGTTGGCCTTCATTACTATTAATGATGATACAGCCAATTCCTAATTTCAAACAGTTATCACTCACTTCTTTAATACGAGTTTCACTTAACTTAACATAAGGGCAGGTATTACACGAAAAAATAACTAACAAGCCTTTAGCTGTTTTAGCCATATTTAAGGATACGTCCTTTCCACTCACGTCTTTCATTTTTTCGTCAGCTAATGGAAGTGGGGCATTTATACCTATTTCCGAACTAACAGCCGTATTAATAAAAGACAGCAAAAACCCACAAGCAATTAATAGAGCAAAAAATATAAATCCTTTTTTCATATTGTATTATTTAATTTATTACGAAGTTAACAAAACGATTTAGATGAGGTTCTTTTTTCCTCGACAAAATGACTTCATTCGTCTAATTTTGACTAAAATCACTACCTCAATACGGTCACATGCCCTACATAATCATGGTTTTGGTTAAACACATCCTTTAACTTAACTTTCCAAGTATATACGTCTTGTTGAACCAGACCAGGCTTCCCTTGCACGGTTCCATCCCAGCCCCTATTGATGTCATTTGTATAGTAAATATTGACACCCCAGCGGTCAAAAATCCACATTTCGTATTTTACAATACCTATTCCCATTCCGGTAAAGATATCGTTAACTCCTTCGGTACTGCCAGGCGTGAACGCATTAGGGATGTAGAATGTAAATTCAGGTTCTACTTTAATAGTTACAGTTGTCTCTGAAATACAACCGTGAATAGAGGTTGCAATGAGATCAA
>JAYVDU010000305.1:0-4374 GCA_043749245.1 Bacteroidota bacterium
TAATTTAGTAACGTTACTAAAATCATCGCCCATAAACTGACCGTAAATACTGATGTTGTGAGTGATTTTAAAATTCGCATTAGCGCCAATCACAATATTGTTTTTATTATTTAAACCATAAAAACCTAGGTTGGTAAAAATAACAGGATTAAAATATTGCCAATCTAAATGTTGCCTATTCATACTGTCGGCCGCAGACCAGATCATTCCCTGAAAGAGACCGATATTAAAACGCTTATTAACGTTATAACTTAAATACTGTATGGATACTGCTTTCTTTTGAAACAACGCTTCGGTATTTGGTGGTGTTTTAGTGCCGCCCGTTTCCAAATTCATCAGTACTGCATAAATATTAGTGTATTGTAATTTACCCTTTAGCCATTCGGAGGTTATTCTTAAATACGGATAGTTAAAAGAATTGTCGCTCAACAGCAGCGAACGGTAGCCGTTCCCAATCTTTTGTTTGCCATGCCCTAATTGTATATTTAATCGTTTAAATGGTTGGTATGAAATAAAGCCGGATGAAAACGCATAATCATAACCTGTTGTTTTAAAGACCTTGTAGCGCCCTTGTCCAGGCACAATGAGGGTTTGATTGTTTGAACTAGAAATGTAGTGAGGAAAAAAACTTTGGTTTTCGGCAAACATCGTTTCAAAATAAAAATTTTTGCCAATGGTTCCACTGGCAATAAAACCGCGCGTGTTGGTAGAAATGCTCTGAGATTTAGTAGTATCATAATACGCTTTACCTAACTCTATGTTTAATAAAGGATCAACTTTAAATTCGTATTTACCTTGTTTAGATTTAATATGAATGAGGTGATCATAAAATACTTTATCTAAAAAAATATCATCAGAAATGTATTTGAAGACATAATGCGTGTCTTTTACAAACTCATATTTTTTATTAAAAAAAGGAATATACGGCTGAATAGATGAATGAAGCTGTTCGGTGTCGAGCTTTGCTAATTGACGTTGAGAAAGGGTATTGAAAAAATATTCGTTTGGTAAATTGTAGAATTGAGCGTTTGCATAAATGGACAAAAGACAAAAGATAAATGACACAATGCATTTATTTTTTCTTATTCGAATAGTTGTATTTTTTAAAATAATCATAAACGAACAATTCTTTTCTCCTCTATTTTTATTTTAAACTGAATCACTACCAAACTTTTACGCCTTCTTTTTTCTTAAAATCTTCGTACACTTGTTTAATGCCTTCTGGTAATTCTATCTTGTGTTTCCAGCCTAAAGAATGCAAGTAAGAGACATCCATTAATTTACGAGGTGTCCCGTCTGGTTTTGATAAATCATGTTTGATGTCGCCGGTATAACCAACAATATCTTTAACTAATAAGGCTAAATCTTTGATGGTTAAATCTGTTCCCGAACCAATATTCACAAACTTTTCTTCATTATACGTATTCATTAAAAACACGCACGCATCCCCTAAATCGTCTGCGTGTAAAAACTCACGCATAGGCGTTCCGGTGCCCCACATCTCTACAAACGGTAAGTTTTGTTCTTTGGCATCATGGAACTTACGGATTAATGCAGGTAGTACGTGAGAGTTGTTTAAATTGTAACTATCATTTGGGCCATACATATTAGTTGGCATCACCGAAATAAAATTACAACCGTATTGACGCTTGTAGCTTTCGCATAATTTGATGCCTGCAATTTTTGCAATAGCATAAGGCTCATTAGTTTCTTCTAATAAACCAGTTAACAAATATTCTTCCTTTAAGGGTTGTGGCGCTAGTTTCGGGTAAATGCAAGAAGAGCCTAAGAACATTAATTTTGCGACTTTATTCAAGTAGCAATTGTGAATCACATTATTTTGAATCATTAAATTCTCATAAATAAAATCGGCTCTAAAGGTATTGTTTGCTTGTATGCCACCAACTTTAGCTGCTGCTAAAAATACATACTCTGGCTTTTCTTTAGCAAAAAAATCAGCGACTTGTTGAGAGTTTCGTAAGTCTAATTCAGCTGATGTTCGCGTAATGATGTTTGTAAATCCTTTTTTAATTAGGTTTCGCATAATAGCGCTACCAACCATTCCACGATGACCTGCGATATATATTTTAGAGTGTAATTCCATGTGATATGTAACAGTGTGATAATGTAGCAATGTGATAATTATCAGATCATCAAATTGACTCATCATCAAATTAATTTATTCCTTGTAATTTAAAATTTTATGTCCGCCATCCAATAAATACTTATCGCGTTTAAATAATTCAACATCAGCGGCAACCATCTCCTTACATAAGGCTGAAACGGTATACGTAGGCGTCCAGCCCATTTTTGTTTTTGCTTTAGTAGCATCACCAACTAATAAATCTACTTCTGCAGGGCGGTAGTATTTAGGATCAATTTCAACAACAATCTGACCTGTAGAAACATTAATACCTTTTTCGTTTTCGTCCTTACCTTCCCATTTAAGAGCGATTCCAACTTCAGCAAAAGCCATGTTGATGAATTCGCGCACCGTAATTTTTATGCCTGTTGCCAATACAAAATCATCTGGTTCATCTTGTTGTAACATACGCCACATTCCCTCTACATAATCTTTCGCATGCCCCCAATCCCTTTCAGAATCGATGTTTCCCATAAATAATTTGTCTTGTAAGCCTAAACTAATTTTAGCAACAGCACGTGTTATTTTACGGGTTACAAAGGTTTCGCCACGTAAAGGGCTCTCGTGATTAAATAAAATACCGTTACAAGCATACATACCATAAGCTTCGCGGTAGTTCTTCGTAATCCAAAAAGCATATAATTTAGCAACACCATATGGGCTACGTGGATAAAAAGGAGTTGTTTCTTTTTGAGGAATCTCTTGAACTAAGCCATATAGCTCAGATGTAGAAGCTTGGTAAAAACGAGTTTTCTTTTCTAAGCCTAAAATACGAATAGCCTCTAAAATACGGAGTGTACCAATACCATCCGCATTAGCCGTGTATTCAGGAGTATCAAAACTTACTTTTACGTGCGACATGGCCGCAAGGTTGTATATTTCATCAGGCTGAACTTCTTGTACAATTCTAATTAAGTTAGTACTGTCGGTTAAATCGCCATGATGTAATTTAAAATGAACATGTTTTTCGTGTTGATCTTGGTATAAATGATCGATACGATCTGTATTGAATAAGGAACTACGGCGTTTTACACCATGAACCTCATATCCTTTACTTAATAATAATTCTGAAAGATAGGCGCCATCTTGCCCTGTTACGCCTGTTATTAATGCTACTTTAGCCATATAGTTAGTTATAAGAATAGCAATATTACGAAATTTTAACGGAATATTTAGGCATTTTGTAGCCTTTTTGGGTTGTTAAACCACTTTTTTTAATAGCTTTGCTTTTCAAAAATTCTAAAGTAATGAAAACAACATTTGGCAAACAAAACTATCAATTATTTATTGGAGGAATTGTATTAATCATTCTTGGTTATTTATTAATGATTGGTGGTGGTAGCGAAGACCCTAATGTGTTTAATCCTGCGATATTTGATGCGCAGCGAATTACCATTGCACCTATGGTTTGTTTGTTAGGCTTTGTGGTTATTATTGTAGCTGTTATGTGGCGACCAAAAACTAAAACAGAAGAGGCTACTAAGTCTTAATTTTCACCTGATTTTCTTTACACATGAATTACTTACAAGCATTTATTATAGCTGTTATCGAAGGATTAACGGAGTTTTTACCTATTTCATCAACGGGACACATGATGATTGGAACGGCCATTTTAGGCATGAAAGCGACGCCTTTCGTGAAATTATTTACCGTTGCCATTCAATTGGGGGCTATTTTATCAGTAGTGGTATTATACTTTAAACGTTTTTTTAAATCCATAGATTTTTATATCAAGTTAATAGTAGCCTTTATACCAGCAGCTATTGCCGGCTTATTGTTAGGAGATTATATTGATATGGCTCTTGAAAATTTAATGGGCGTTGCGATGGCTTTATTCATTGGTGGTATCGTATTGTTGTTTGTAGATAAATGGTTTAAGAATAATTCATTAGATGAAGAAAAAGAAATCACGCTTCCGAAAGCCTTTAAAATAGGGCTTTTTCAATGTTTAGCTTTATGGCCGGGCATGAGCCGAAGTGCTTCTACAATTATTGGAGGTATGACTCAAGGCTTAACACGTCAAACAGCCGCAGAGTTTTCTTTCTTTTTAGCAGTACCAACCATGTTTGCGGCAACAGCTAAAAAATTGTTAGACTTTTATAAAGATGGATTGACGCTCAATTCTCAAGAAATAAATCTGCTGGTCTTTGGAAACATCGTTGCTTTTGTTGTGGCATTATTAGCGATTAAATCGTTCATAGGATTTTTAAACAAGCATGGATTTAAAGGCT
>JAYVDU010000306.1:0-4370 GCA_043749245.1 Bacteroidota bacterium
GTCACTCCTAAAAAAACTATACCTTAAGCTAGAAGCCTTTAAATTAAAGCGTTTTGAGAAACAGATTACAAATGCTTCTTATATTTTATCCGTTTCAGAAACAGATTTAAAGTATTTTAAAAACACCTATTCTCAAACACCTTCTTTTTACTTACCAAGCTTTCATCCTTATGATGATGTGAAAATTAAGCACGGTAAGGGAGGCTATATTTTATATCACGGCAACTTATCCATCTCCGAAAATTACATAGCAGCCAATTGGTTAATTGATCATGTGTTTTCTAAAATCACGTATCCTGTTATTATTGCAGGTTTAAATCCACCGCAACAGCTTATTAATAAGGTAAAGTTATACCCACACATTCAACTGAAAAAAAATTGTACAGAACAAGAAATGCAAACCCTTATTGAAGATGCTCAGATTCATTGCCTTTACACGCATCAAACTACCGGTTTAAAATTAAAATTAGTCAACGTGTTATTTTCTGGCAGACATATTTTAGCTAATACTAATATGCTAACGGGTACTAATCTATCGAAAGCTTGTCTTGTGTGCGATACACCAGCTAATTATATTTCCTCTATCAATGAATTGTTTGATCAATCATTTTCTATTAACGATATAGAAACTAGAAAGCAAGCCACGCTATCTATGTCTAATATCAGCAAAACAAAAACACTCCTCCTCTTAATAGAATCTAAATAAAAATTCTTTTATCAAATATTAGTCCTTTAGCCTAAACGTTGATAAAAGTGCGGTTGGTTTTGGCGAACTGCGAAGCACTCATTTATACCAAAAGGTAAAATCAATAAAACATGATTAAAAAAAACGATATACAAGTTTTTATGGTGGCATTGCGAAAATTTTGTGCGAAGAGCGCTGAACGTAATAAAGTTTAGTAAATTTTTATAGTAATACCAATATTCGCTCTAAAACACCCAAATAATCTCGTTCTTTTTCATGTCGCGTTTAGGCGTGATCAAAAAATAGTTCCGTAGCTCAGGTTATGTAATAATTTTTTATCATCGGCTTGCTAAAAAATAATTTCGTTTTTATTGTATATTTCAGAAAGAAAATTGGTGTAAAAATTATTTAAAAAAAACTTTATTTAATGTGCCAAAAAATTTATCTGTTTACATTAAACACAACCGCAAACCTCTGCTATTAATCTTAACATAAGGACACCTATAAATTTATGTTCTACTTTATGTTGATGGGGTTTATCTGTTATGGATGAAACATGTTTTTGTAAGCACATGTTTTTATTCACTAGAACCTAATAGTCAGCAGGCTAAAAACAACTCACTTAAAAGTTATAAAAAGAAGGATGTTAAATTTTAATGCGTTTAATCTGGTCATTTAACTAAACAAAGCGATAACAAATTAATAATGCGTATATTTAACTAATATAAATTATTAGTTCATTACTATCAAAAATTGTATGACAGTAAATACAAAAAAAAGCGTTGAAAATCCTAAAAAAAAATCGAGTAAATAGATATCAATCATTCTATTTCTCACCTAGCAAAACTACTTTTCTTTTAATGCCACTCAGCAATTAATAAGTTTAAATTTATCATCTACTTATCTGTGCTTTAACGAATATAACGTAATAAACAAAGCATAATAACACAACTATACGTGTTATGTGCCTAAAAAATAATAAATGAAACTATTTGACACCAAACTAAAAAAAACAATACTAACGATTACCGTAACTATTATACTTTCTATTACGCTTATCATCATTTTTATTTCTCCAATTGCTAAATACCTTGTCGAAAAATATGATGTAACTTATACTGGCAGAGAAATTAGTATGGATTATGCTTACGTAAATCCTTTTACTGGCTCTGTTTACATAAAAAACTTGAAAATAAACGAACTTAAAAGCGACAGTGTTTTTATATCTTCAAATGAGTTAAGTGCTCAACTTAATATGATTAAGCTATTTAATAAAACGTATGAAATAAGTCACATAACGCTAAATCAACCAATCATAATCATTAGTCAAACAGATAAAGAATTAAATTTTGATGATTTAATAAAAAAATTCACACCTAAAGAAACTACGATTAAAAAAGCACCAGTTCATTTTAACATACTTAATATGGGCATAAACGACGGTGTTATTTATTATCGCGAAAACACACTTCCTGTTAATTTATCTGTCGTCAAATTAAATATAGAAAGTCCTGGTTTAAAATGGGATATGGATACACTTAATGCAAAAGTGTCTCTATTATCTGGTAATGGCCCTGGCGGCATTGATGGAAATATTACGATTAATCTAAAAAATTTAAACTACAAATTAGATGCTATCATTAATAAATTACAACTCAAGTTTTTTGAACAATACTTTAAAAAAATGTCAAACTATGGAAGTTTTGAGGCCATATTAGATGCAGATATTAAAACAACAGGAAATTTTAAAGATGCGCAGAATATTAATGCAAAAGGAATGGTAACTATCAGTGATTTTCGTTTTGGAGAAACGGAAACAAAAGATTTTGCATCATTTGATAAATTTATTTTGCAAGTAAAAGAGTTGAATCCAAAAAACAAAAAGTACTTACTTGATTCTATGTCGCTAAGTCATCCATATTTTAAATTTGAGAGGTATGATCATTTAGATAATGTACAAATGATGTTTGGAAAAAAAGGTACAATAGTTGCTGGAGCTCGAAACAATGAACAACAGTTTAATTTAATTTTAGAAATTGGTGGCTATATCAAAGCCTTAGCAAAAAACTTTTTTAAGAGTAATTATAAAGTAAATCGTTTAGCTATTTATAAAGGCGATTTTACTTACAATGATTTTACGTTAAATGAAAAATTTTCAATTAGTGCCTCACCTATTAATATTATAGCCGATTCTATTGATAAAAGTAACAGTAGGGTAAAATTATTTTTTAATACAGGATTGAAGCCTTTTGGCAGTGCTAAAGTTAATTTAAGTATCAATCCAAAAGATAGTTCTGACTTTGATTTGAATTATAAAATAACAAAATTACCAATTAGTATATTTAATCCTTACTTAATAAAATACACATCCTTTCCATTAGATAGAGGGTCGATTGAATTAAACGGAACTTGGCATGTTAAAAACGGCATGATTCAAAGTAATAATCACTTGCTAGTAATTGATCCTAGAGTTAATAAACGCATACGAAATAAAAACATAAATTGGATTCCACTTAGGTTAATCATGTTTTTTGTGCGAGATAGAGGTAATATTATTGATTACGAAATACCAATTACTGGAAACTTAAACAAACCTGATTTTATTTATAAAGATGTGATTTTTGATGCCTTAGAAAATATTTTTGTAAAACCTGCGACAACGTCATATAGAACGCAAGTTAAAAATACAGAATATGAAATAGAGGAGTCGATGTTTTTAAAATGGGATATGCGAAAAAATGAGTTATCATCAAGTCAAATAAATTTTTTAGAAAACATGGCTGATTTAATTAAAGAAAATCCTACCTTATCTATATCTATTGTTCCAATGCCTTATACCGAAAAGGAAAAAGAGTATATTTTATTTTTTGAAGCAAAAAAACAGTATTATATGGCTAATAAAAACCTTACAACTAAATTACTTTGTGAGGATGATACAATAACAATAGACAAAATGTCGAACAAAGATTCATCGTTTGTAAAGTATTTAAATACTAAACTTGGCAAAAAACTAACATTTACAGTACAAGACAAATGTTTAAATTTATTAGGGAATAACTATATAAATAAAAAATTTGACGAACTTAACGCTTCTCGCAGAGACATATTTAAAGCCTTTTTTAAAGAAATTGATATAAACAAAAGAGTGAAAATTAAACCTATAAAAAACAACATACCTTTTAATGGGTTTTCGTATTATAAAATAGATTATAAAGGTGAAATCCCAGAATCTTTAAAAAAAGCGTATCAAAGAATAAATGAATTTAACAATGAACCACCACGCAATAAATTTAAAAAAGTTCGGGATAAAAACACAAACACTAACTAGGTTTTCCTCATAAACTCAGCCATCTTTTTAACCTTCTTTTTGCTTGATCAAAAAGAAGCAATCACGCCGAGGCGTGACAAGCTAAATCGCCAAAACCATTTTTATTAACGTTTTTATTGTTTTTTAATTTGGCGCAAATGAGTGCTTCGCAATTCCTCGCATATACAACGCTTCAGCTGCGCCGGAAAAACTAGGATTTCACACCGATTTAGCAAAGCCTACCGCACCTTTACCAATATATGCAGTACTTCGGCAGGCTCAGTAAACATAATTTTAATGCAGAGTAATATAACGTATTTACTAACGTTTTTCAACTATTTACCTTGCAGATGATTTGTAGAAAACATCTTAAAAGTA